>NZ_QUIO01000004.1:0-163130 GCF_003480145.1 Ruminococcus sp. AM42-11
AATTCTACCTTTCTGATAATCGTTACCTCCATCTGTTGATGGAAGCATTATACTACATTGGGACATTTTCCTTTATGGTATATTAGGACATTATCATAAATGGTTCATAATTTTTGTAAGTTTTAACAAGGAAATTCCGTTGACAAAAGTGACAGTTTGCTTTATTATATGAAGTGAATAAAAGGCAAACCTGTTGAAAGACAGGGACGCAAAGCCAAGGGTCTAAGGTCTCAGGACTATGACAGCCGGTTGCCGCATTGATATTGATTAGGTAATGTAATATGACAGGAGACGTGGTTCTTCTATTTGTGGCGACCGTTTATTTAATCTGATAAACGGTTTTTTTATTTCCACAAACTGATGGGACTGATAGTTTCCGGATAGCGGCAAGTCAGTTACATTATGGTTCAAGAAAGGTGTGTTATTTATGAAAGGAAAGAAATTAGCAGAGTGGCTCGCAAATAAAAAAGTTGTTTCCAGTTGTGCTGCTATAGCATTGGCAGCAGTGATCGGCGGCGTTTCATTATTCTCAGGAGTAGGAGAAACACCTGAATTCCCCAGTTACACAGATCCGATCATGGAGACTTCCATCATAGAAGATGAAACTCCACTGGCTTCCCAGCCGAAGACTACTGTGAAGACTACCTCCAGTACCAAGACAACCAGGAAGACTGTTAAATTAAAAAAGGCTTCCAAGAAGAGCTACACCAAGAAACTGAAAACCAAAACAAAAGTAACCAATAAAACAAATAAATCCGGTAATACAACAGTAGATACCAAGACAACCGTTGTTACCAAAGCAACAGCGAAATACACCAAGAAATCCAAAAAGAAAGTTGTTACATCCAAGATCACAACAACTGTTCAGACAACAACTACACAGCAGGTATCAATTGACAATGAGACCGCTGTAAGCACTACTTCTTCTGGTACTTCCGCTGCCCAGGTAACTGTAGCAGCAAACTCTTCACAGAACCAGAGCAAATACGAAGCAAATGTAGCAAGTGTTGCAGGCAAGATGGACAATCGTGTAATTGCAGCATATCAGCAGCTGGGATTTAAGCTTGTTGTTGATCCATCCGTCAACTATTCAGGATATTTTGATGCAAGATCAAGATCTATTACAATGAAGCAGATTGATGATTCTGTTTATCATGAGCTGGGTCATTTCCTTGCATTTATCGCAGGAAATGCAGATAAGACAGCAAGCTTCCAGAGCATTTTTGCAGCTGAGAAGGCAAATGTTACAGCTTTTAATAAAGCCTATGTAACACAGAATGCTTCCGAATATTTTGCAGAATCTGTTAAGGATTACATCCTGAACAATGCTTCCCTGAAGAGTAGCAGACCACAGACTTATGCAGCTGTTCAGAATGCACTGAATCAGATTACAGACGCACAGATCGCTAAGATCCAGAAGATTTACGGAGCGTTCTGGAATTAATAATTTTAAAGATGACCGGCACCCGGAGAAATATCTCCGGGTGTTTTATTGTGAATAGCACAGGCGTGGGAAACCGGTATTTTATAAAAAGGTAAGTGACAGCTGGTACTTATCTTTGGGTCACCGGGAGAACAGGACTCTTATATATGTCGAAGAGTCGGGATATGTGTCGACAGAAAATTCTTGCAATGAAAAACCTTAGGTGTGTATAATACAAAACAAAGGTTATCACTTTCTTGCAGGCAGGGATAGATATATTTGGAATGGATGTAGACACGGCGCCTGAAATGTGTTAAAATAAACTTTAATAAGTTTTTTGAAGGATGTTTTTATAATTCAGTATATAGCTTCTGTCTAATCAGACATTTGTATCCCGTTAAATCAAAATTGAAATGTGTTTTAGAATTGTATTAGTCGAAGAGGTAGATGATTGATGAAAGAAAAGTATGAATCATTATCCCTGGCTACGCTGAAAGACTTGGCAAAAGCCAGAGGACTGAAGGGCATTTCTACTATGAGAAAGCCTGAATTAATTGAACGTATGCTGGAAGAGGACAGGAAAGAACAGACTGCAGAAAATGAGCAGACTATTTCCGGAACAGCAGAAGAGAATACCATACCTGCAAGACCAGAGTATGCGGTAGCAGAAAAAACAGAAAATTCGGGAAGTGTTTCTGCACCGGAGAGAAGAGAGGCACCAACCAGATCCCGTACCATTATACGGCGCAATCCTGAGTATCGCAGCAATAATTATGGCAGAAATGAAAATGCAGGACGCCAGAACAGTTATAATGGGGAAAACAGACCGGAGAACTTCGTGAAGCGCACTCCTGCAGCGAAACCTGTAGAAGTGGTTCCGCCAGCCGAATTAAGACCCGAGGAAACGGAACAGCCCCGTACAGGCGCAGCCAGTGAGAACCGTACAGAAGAGGATGTAAGCAACGCTACAATGTTCCGGCTGAAACGGTCCAGCTTGACAGTGGCGAAAAGGCCAATGGAATCCTGGAGGTTATGCCGGATGGGTTTGGATTTATCCGAAGTGAGAATTATCTTCCGGGAGAAAATGATATCTATGTTTCTCCGTCACAGATCCGCAGATTCAATCTGAAGACAGGGGATATTATTCAGGGAAATATCCGTATTAAAACACAGGGGGAGAAATTCAGTGCCCTTTTGTATGTGACGTCTATCAATGGTTTCCATCCAAGTGAGGGACAGAAGAGATACAATTTTGAAAATATGACCCCAATCTTCCCAGATGAACGTCTGATCATGGAGCGGCCTGGCGGAACTACTGCCATGCGTATCGTAGATCTGATCAGCCTATCGGAAAGGGACAGCGTGGTATGATCGTTTCCCCGCCTAAGGCAGGTAAAACTACTTTGCTCAAGGATGTTGCGAAATCTATTCTTAAGAATAACAAGGATATGCATCTGATCATTCTTCTTATTGATGAACGTCCTGAGGAAGTTACCGATATCAGGGAAGCAATACAGGGACCGAACGTGGAAGTTATTTATTCCACATTTGATGAGCTTCCGGAGCATCATAAGCGTGTATCCGAGATGGTTGTAGAGCGTGCACGCCGCCTTGTAGAACATAAGCAGGATGTTGTGATCCTTCTGGATTCCATTACCAGACTGGCAAGAGCCTATAACCTGGTTGTTCCCCCAAGTGGAAGAACTCTGTCAGGAGGTCTTGATCCGGGAGCACTTCATATGCCGAAGCGCTTTTTTGGTGCAGCACGTAATATGCGTGAGGGAGGAAGCCTTACCATTCTGGCCACTGCACTTGTTGACACCGGAAGCAAAATGGACGACGTTATTTACGAAGAATTCAAGGGAACCGGCAATATGGAGCTTGTTCTTGACCGCAAGCTTCAGGAGAAACGGGTTTTCCCGGCCATCGACATTCAGAAATCCGGTACCAGACGAGAAGATCTGCTTCTGAGCAAAGACGAGCAGGAAGCTGTATATATTATGCGAAAGGCTCTTAACGGAATGAAGTCTGATGAGGCAGTGGAACAGATCCTGAACATGTTTGCACGTACTGCAAATAATGCTGAATTTGTGCAAATGGTAAAAAACAGAAATTGTAATGTTCACAAAAAACACCGTGCAGAATATTATCTGGGATTAGTTTTAGAAATTTTTATAAATAACTTGCATTTCTCATAACGCCATGCTATAATCAGTAGGCTGTGTAAAGTGTGAATTCGTCAGATTCAACGCAAATAAAATAGAATAAATATAGAGAGGTGAAAATCATGAGAGAAGGAATCCATCCGAATTACTATCAGGCAACTGTAACCTGCAACTGCGGTAATACTTTTGTAACAGGATCTACCAAGCAGGATATCCACGTAGAAATCTGCTCCAAATGTCATCCGTTCTATACAGGACAGCAGAAAGCTACTCAGGCTCGCGGACGTATCAATAAGTTCAACGAGAAATACGGCCTGAATAAATAATTTGAATATTACTGAATGAGAAGGTTGAGGTTGGGAAATCTCAACCTTTCTTTGTAACTGGAGGATAAAATGAAACCATCCAATATCGGTGGACAAGCTGTAATGGAAGGCATTATGATGCGCCACAAGGATAAATACTCCATTGCAGTAAGACGTCCTGATAAAGAAATTGTAGTAAAAGTGGAAGATTATAAATGCATTTTCGGGAAAGCCAGGATCTGGCGGAAACCGATCATCCGCGGAATGGTAAGCTTTATCGATTCTCTGGTAACCGGAACGAAATGCCTTATGTATTCAGCTGAAATTGCAGGTGATGAGGAGGACGAGGAAGAGACCAGAAAGAATGCTGCTCTTTCTCCAGAAGAACTGGAAGCCAAGAAGAAAAAAGAAGACAAGGCATTTAAAGCCTTGCTCTATGTAACTGTGGCCATTTCTATTGTAATTTCCATTGCAGCCTTTATGCTGCTTCCTTATGCACTGGCCAGTCTTTGCCGTAAAGTAGGCGCTTCGGAAGTGGTGGTTACCATTGTGGAAGCGTTTGTGAAGCTGGGTCTGTTTATGGGATACATGATCCTGATCTCCAGAATGAAGGATATTCAGAGAACCTTTATGTATCATGGTGCTGAACACAAATGTATCAACTGTGTGGAAAATGGTAAGCCACTTACTGTGGAGAACGTGCTTGAGAGCTCCAGATTCCACAGACGCTGCGGAACAAGCTTTCTGTTCCTGGTTATGATAGTAAGTATTTTCCTACATTTTATTTTTGTACTGGTACCGTCTTACTGGTTCCGTCTTTTCGGCCGTCTGCTCATGGTACCTGTAGTATCTGGAATTTCATTTGAAATTATCCAGTGGGCAGGCAGGACAGACAGTAAATTTGCCTTGATGATGAGCAAACCTGGTATGGCAATGCAGAAATTTACCACAAAAGAACCTACAGCTGATATGGCAGAGGTTGCCATCAAGGCTGTGGAGGCTGTGTTTGACTGGAGAGCATATTTAAAGACAGAATTCAATCTGGATATTCCATATGAGAACAAAGAAAACGGTGATCTTTCCGCTGCTTCCGCGCAATCTGAAAGCGGGGACAGTGAAGAACGCACCGGGAATGTGCCGGAAACGGGAGCTGCACAATGACTTCTCTGGAAACACTATTAAAAGAAGGAACCAAGGTTCTGGAACAGCATAAGATCCAGGAAGCCAGGCTGGATGCCTGGCTTCTTCTGGAGCATGTGACAGGAATGAACAGGGCTTTTTATTTCGCTCATTCAGCTGACGGGATTGAAGAGGAAAAAGCGGACAGATACCGGGAACTGATCCGAAAAAGAGCAGGTCATGTTCCCTTGCAGCATATTACCCATCAGGCATATTTTATGGGATTTGAATTTTATGTAAATCAAAACGTACTGGTTCCGAGGCAGGATACGGAGACATTGGTGGAGAAGGCTCTGGAAGTTATGAAGGGGAAAAAGACACCAGGGATTCTGGATATGTGCACTGGATCGGGGTGTATTCTTTTAAGTCTTCTGGCACTTACCGGGGATGCATATGGTGTGGGTGCTGATGTTTCCCCACTTGCTCTTCAGGTGGCAGATAAGAATGCGGTAAGCCTGGAAGTGTCAGACAGAGCTGTTTTCGTGGAAAGCGACTTGTTTTCGTCAGCTTTTTTTCAACAAAACACTGGCAAAGATATGCCTCAGTATGATATCCTTATTTCGAATCCCCCCTACATCAGAAGCGCAGAGATTGAAGAGCTTATGGAAGAAGTGCGGGATCACGATCCAAGACTTGCATTGGATGGCCATGAAGATGGTCTGTATTTTTATAGAAAAATCGTATCGGAGGGAAAGGCTTTCCTAAAGGAAAATGGCTGGATGCTGTTTGAAATCGGATATGATCAGGGCGAAGCTGTAAAGGCGCTGATGCGGGAAAATGGCTTTTTTGATGTACAGATTGTTAAAGACCTGACGGGACTTGACAGAGTTGTGTTGGGCAGACGATAGTTTTATATAAGTAAAGAGAAGAACATAACAGGAGGAAAACCATGTTTGACAAGTTGGACGATTTGCTCATACGTTTCGAGGAAGTTCTGAATGAGCTGGGTGAGCCAGATGTAACATCTAATCCAGATCGTTTCCAGAAACTTATGAAGGAACAGAGCGACCTGCAGCCAATTGTGGATACCTATAAGGAATATAAGAAAAATAAAGAAACCATTCAGGACAGCCTTTCCATGCTGGAAGAGGAGAAGGATGAGGATATGAGAGAAATGCTCAAGGAAGAGCTTTCCGATGCCAAGAAGCGTGTGGAAGAGCTGGAGCATGAACTGAAGATCCTTCTTCTGCCTAAGGACCCTAACGATAATAAGAACGTTATCGTGGAGATCCGCGCCGGTGCCGGTGGAGATGAGGCTGCTCTTTTTGCAGCTGAGATTTACAGAATGTATGTAAAATATGCAGAATCCAGGCGCTGGAAAACAGAGATGATGAGCTTAAACGAGAATGGAATCGGCGGATTCAAAGAGGTTACCTTTATGATAAACGGTGCCGGAGCTTATTCCAGACTGAAATATGAGAGTGGCGTACACCGGGTACAGAGGGTTCCGGAGACGGAATCCGGCGGAAGAATCCATACTTCCACCTGTACGGTTGCAATTATGCCGGAAGCTGAGGAGATTGATTTCCATCTGGATATGAACGACTGTAAATTCGACGTATTCCGTGCTTCCGGAAATGGCGGACAGTGCGTCAATACTACAGACTCCGCAGTACGACTGACCCATATTCCTACAGGAATCGTAATTTCCTGTCAGGATGAGAAGTCCCAGCTGAAGAATAAGGATAAGGCGTTAAAGGTTCTTCGCTCACGTCTGTATGAGATGGAGCTGGCCAAACAGCATGACGCAGAAGCAGAGGCGCGAAGAAGTCAGATCGGTACAGGTGATCGTTCTGAGAAGATCAGAACCTACAATTTTCCACAGGGACGTGTAACAGATCACCGTATCAAACTTACACTTCACAGACTGGATAACATTCTGAATGGAGATCTGGATGAAATCATCGACAGCCTGATCGCAGCAGACCAGGCAGCGAAATTGAGCAATCTGCAGGAACAGTAAACTTAGAGCCTTTTTCAAACACGCTCTAAAACAACAATCATATGAAAAATGGGAGGGTATTACCTATGAAAAAAACAGCTCTTGTAATTATGGCAGCCGGAGTTGGAAGCAGATTTGGAAATGGAATCAAGCAGCTTGCACCAGTTGGACCAAATGGTGAGATCATTATGGATTATTCCATCAGAGACGCATTGGAGGCTGGCTTCAATAAAATTGTATTTATTATCCGTAAGGATCTGGAAGAAGAATTTAAAAGCACCATTGGTGCAAGAGTAGAGAAGATCGCAGAAGTTGCGTATGCATATCAGGAAATGGAGAAGCTTCCGGAAGGCTTTGTGAAACCGGCAGACAGAACCAAACCATGGGGAACCGGCCATGCTGTTATCTGCGCAAGAGAGTTCCTTACAGAGCCATTTGCAGTTATCAATGCAGATGACTATTATGGAAAGGAAGCATACGTAAAAGTACATGATTATCTGGTTCGGGAGCAGCCAGCAGATGATGTTCTGCATATTTGCATGGCAGGTTTCCGTCTTGGAAACACCTTAAGTGATAATGGAAGTGTTACAAGAGGACTTTGCCACATTACAGACGGAAAGCTTACAGGTGTTACCGAGACACACAATATTTTTAAAACAGCAGATGGCGCTGAGAGTCGCGAAGATGGCCAGCCGGCAGAGAAGCTTGACTTAAACGAGCTTGTTTCCATGAACATGTGGGGACTGACTCCTGCGTTTATGGATACTTTATACGATGGATTTGTAGAGTTTCTTCAGAATGTAAAAGCTGGTGATATCAAGGCAGAGTATCTTCTTCCGGTTATGATCGATGCATTGATCCAGAAGGGAACTGCCCAGGTAGATGTGCTTGAGACAAAGGATACCTGGTTTGGTGTAACTTACCAGGAAGATAAAGAGGTTGTGATCAAAGCCTTTAAAGAGCTTACCGAGGCTGGCGTATATCCAAACGGACTTTACAAATAAGATTATCGGATACTGTATATTGTAATTGTTTGCAGTTTTGCCTGAAAATATGGAAAAGAATGTATGATTCCTATATGCTTTCAGGTGTAATAAGCAAGGAGGATAATTAGATATGGGAAAATATTTTGGAACAGACGGATTTCGTGGAGAGGCGAATGTTCAGCTGACAGTTGATAATGCGTTTAAAGTAGGACGTTATGTAGGCTGGTATTATGGACGTGACCATAAGGCGAAGATCGTAATCGGAAAAGATACCAGACGAAGCAGCTATATGTTTGAGTATGCCCTTGTTGCAGGACTTACCGCTTCCGGAGCAGATGCTTATCTTCTGCATGTAACCACTACTCCAAGTGTATCCTTTGCGGTTCGTACAGAGGATTTTGACTGCGGTATTATGATTTCCGCAAGCCATAACCCATTCTATGATAATGGAATCAAGCTTCTGAATGGAAACGGACAGAAGATTGAGGCTGAGATCGAGGAGCGTATTGAGGCCTACATTGATGGCGAGATCGAGGAGCTTCCTCTTGCACGCAAAGAAGACATTGGACGTACTGTTGATTTTGCTTCCGGACGAAACCGCTATATCGGATACCTGATCTCCATTCCAAGCCGTGATTTCAAAAATGTAAAAGTTGGACTTGACTGTGCCAACGGAAGTTCATCCGCAATTGCAAAAAGTGTTTTCGAGGCACTTCAGGCGAAAACTTATGTGATCAACAATCAGCCGGATGGAACTAACATCAATACAAACTGCGGTTCCACCCATATTGAAGTCCTTCAGAAATATGTGGTAGACAATGGCCTGGACATTGGATTTGCCTATGATGGAGATGCTGACCGTTGTATCGCAGTTGATCATCGTGGAAATATCATCGATGGTGACAAGATTATGTATGTCTGCGGTAAATATCTGAAAGAGCAGGGGAAACTGAATGGAAATACTGTTGTTACCACAGTGATGTCCAATATGGGACTTTACAAAGCTCTGGAGCGTGAAGGAATGCGTTATGAGCAGACTGCAGTTGGTGACAAATACGTTGCCGAGAATATGATGGCAAATAACTACAGCATTGGTGGAGAACAGTCCGGACATATTATTTTCAGCCGCTATGCAGCTACAGGTGATGGTATCCTTACTTCTCTTATGGTCATGGAAGCATGTGTAGATAAGAAGTCTACTTTATGTGATCTTGCCAAAGAGATGAAGGTTTATCCGCAGGTTCTTCGAAATGTACGTGTAGCAGATAAGAAGACTGCGCGTGAGAACCCGAAGGTGGTTGAGGCGGTCGAAGCAGCAGGAAAGGCACTTGGCGATTCCGGACGTATTCTGGTCCGTGAGAGCGGTACAGAGCCGCTGATCCGTGTTATGGTGGAGGCCGAGACAGATGAGCTTTGCCATCAGTATGTAGACAGTGTTGTGGAAGTAATGGAAGCCGAGGACTGATCGTTGGTTGAGAATGAAAATCAGAAAAACAGCATTAATATTGGCAGCGGTCATGGGGCTTTCCCTTCTGGCTGGCTGCGATAATGAAAAACAGCAGATTTTTAAGGAAGCAGAGAAAGATCTGGAGCAGGGCAGCTATGAGTATGCGCTGGATGAATTTACGGCTTCTGTGAATAATGGTGTGAAGCCTGCAGTGTCTTACCGCGGGATTGGAATCTGTCAGCTGCGTCTGGGAAATTATGATGATGCCATTACTGCCTTTACCAGTGCTCTTGGCGAGGAGAAAGTAAACAAAAGTATGGCCCGGGACCTGTATCTGTATCGTGCTACGGCACGTCTGCAGGCTGGCTATCTGGATGATGCCATGGCAGACTGTCAGGTGCTTGCCCAGAATTATGAGATGGATGCAGATGCCTGGTTCCTTACTGGAAAGGTTGCCCTGGAAATGGATGTCTATGATGAAGCTGCCTCTGATTTTGAGCAGGCATATGGGGAAGATTCCAGCTATGACCGGGCCATCCAGATCTACGAGACGTACCTGGATAAGGACATGGAAGCGGATGGAACCAGGTATCTGGAGGCTGTTTTGTCTACAGATGCAAAGGGAGCAGAGGATCTTTGCAGCCGGGGAAGAATCTATTACTATATGGGAGATTATACCAATGCCCAGAAAGAGCTGACAGATGCTTCCAATCAGGGAAGTACAGAGGCACTTCTGGTTCTTGGAATGGTCTATGGCGCTCAGTCAGATTACGCAAATGCCCGGGCAATGTACCAGCAGTACATCAATCAGAAGCTGGATGATACGTCCGGGGATCAGACACAGACTGCCGCACAGGGATACAATGGACTGGCAGTGTGCGATATGGCAGAAGGAAATTATGATTCTGCTTTGGAAAATATCAGCAGCGGAATTTCCATTGCTTCCGATGATGAAATGCAGAGCTTGTTATTTAATGAAATTGTAGCTTATGAGAAAAAACTGGATTTTTCCACAGCGCAGGAGAAAGCTGTGTCTTATGTCGGAATGTATCCGGAGGATGAAGAAGCTGCGAAAGAGCTTGATTTCCTGAAATCCAGGACTGGAAGTAATGAATAGGAAACAGAGAAGGTTCTTGAAGCTATTTTTATAATCATAAAAGGATTTGAAATCTGAGGCAATATTGAATGCCGGATTTCAAATCCTTTTTTGGTAATATACTCAGATCTTTTTTACATAAAGGCGGTTGCCACGATACATGGGGCGGCCGTTCACGCCACTGAGATCGTAGGACATTGCAAAGTAGGAATCCACGCTGCTTACAAGCGCCCAGTCAGGATCATAGACCTTTCCACCAATTTCAGCCCAGCCGTGACCGCCGGAGCAGATTACATAAACTTTTTTCATGCCTACAGCGTTTGCGAGGTAGGCGAAAGCTGCTGCATAGGAAACACAGTCACCTCGTCCGCCGCGGAAAAACATATCTTCGGCGAAATCCTTTTCCCAGTCCTGTGTATTTCTGAATTCACGCCAGCAATAGTAGGTGTACTGCTTCTTGACGTAATCAAAGCTGGCACGGAGGCGCTGCATTTTGTTCATTCCTGGTCTGCTGATCTTTTCTACAATCTTGTTCGCTTCTGTCATTAGCTTCAGCTTGCGCAGGTTAGAACCGGATTTGCTGGCACGTCCGGAAGCATCAAGAGCGATACCATTTATAGTGGTGGAGGTCAGCATGTATGCGCCGGTGGTTCCTGTGCTGATACGGAAAAAGTAGTAATCATTTTTGATTTTTTTCCAGCCGTAACGCTGAATTCCATTTTTGTCAAAAAAGTAATAGCGGGATCCGATTTTGACCTTGCCTTTGATTTTCTTGCCGCGAGCATTGTAATAGTAGTGGCGGCCCTTGATGGTCTTCCAGGTACCAGAAGAGGAACTGGAAGCTTGTCCCTTACCGGAATGGGTCTTCTTATTGGTGACAGTGGAAGAAGATTTCGCAGTTTGGGAAACAGATGTCCGGGCAGCTGCCTGGGTGGGAAGAGTACCTGTCAGGAGCGTACAGGACAGGCAAAGGCATGCTGCAAGAGTTTTGAGATTTTTCTTTTTCATAGGTTCCTCCTTTTTTGGTCTTTTACTATTATTATATACTATATGAGATCTGAACTGTAGTTGTTGTTTTCAGATCTGAAATATGTTACTGTTCACTCCGTTCACAGTAACGCGCTTCGCGATGCACAGAAATCATGCATTCGCATGATTTCGCGCCGCAATTCTCGGGTTTTCTGTGAACTTTGTTCACAAAAAACGCCTCGCGGAACGTTACCAGTGAACAGTAACTGAAATATACCTCTCCCAAAAGGAATGGGTTTGTGTTATACTCTAACAGATGATTTTCAGATAGAAAAGTAACTGAAAGTTAGTTTATGGATGATCCGGAAGGAGGATTTATGGAATATATTGAAGAAATACAGGAGCAGGTGATTCTGGTTGGCGTTCAGCTGGATGAGAACGATAATGTGAAAGAATCCCTGGATGAACTGGAGGAGCTTGCAGATACTGCCGGAGCTCAGACAGTGGGAAAAATTATCCAGAACCGTGAGACTGTACATCCTGGAACTTATATTGGAAAAGGAAAGATCGAGGAGGTACGTGCTCTTATGCTGGCCACGGATGCTACAGGAATCATCTGTGACGATGAACTTTCCCCGGCACAGATGAACAATCTGGAGCATGAGCTGGAATGTAAGGTAATGGACAGAACTCTTCTGATCCTTGACATTTTTGCAAAACATGCCACTACCAGCGAGGGAAAGATTCAGGTTGAGCTTGCACAGCTCCGTTACAGAGCATCCAGACTGGTAGGACTAGGTGCGTCTTTGTCCAGACTTGGAGGAGGAATCGGAACCCGAGGTCCTGGAGAGAAGAAGCTGGAGAGCGACCGACGTCTGATCCGAAAGAGAATCACAGCGCTGAAGGAAGAGCTTTCCCAGGTAGAGAAGCACAGAGAACTACTCCGTACCGGACGTACCCGGGGAAAGATGAAGACTGCGGCGATCGTGGGCTATACCAATGCGGGAAAATCCACTTTACTGAACACTTTGACAGGCGCAGGTGTTCTTTCCGAGGACAAGCTTTTTGCCACTCTGGATCCGACTACGCGGGCTCTGACGCTGGATGACGGACAGCAGATCCTGCTTACCGATACGGTTGGATTTATCCGTAAGCTGCCGCACAATCTGGTTGAGGCGTTTAAGAGTACGCTGGAGGAAGCCAGGTACGCGGATTACATCATTCATGTGGTGGATTGTTCCAATCCCCAGGCGGTGCAGCAGATGGAAGTGGTTTACGACACTTTGCAGGAGCTGGAAGTTCAGGGGAAAAAGACCATTACATTGTTTAATAAGGTGGATATGGGAGCGGCTATCCGTATGCGCGACAGCAATGCAGACCACACTTTGAAGGTATCTGCGAAAACAGGGGAAGGCCTTGAGGATTTAAAGGCACTTCTGGGAAAAATTCTTTCCGAAGAGCAGATTTATGTGGAAAAGCTTTTTACCTATCAGGAGGCTGGCAAGATTCAGCTGATCCGGGAATATGGGCAGCTGCTTTCGGAGGAGTACACAGATACTGGAATTCTGGTGAAAGCCAGAGTGCCACAGGAAATTCATGGGAAGCTTATGTGATGCAGCCAGACCCGTGGAACTGGCAAAAAGTATGGGCTATAAAGTTATCACATTTGAGGATAATAAGTAAATATAATGTTATCGCTTAAAAGTAATTTCTGTGAAGCGCATTGCTATACAAAAAGTGAAGAACGATAGATGATAAGATTAAAATTCGTAAGAAACAGGAGAGAATATCATGGGAAAATACACAGATTATGTTATGAAAACAGCACAGGATCTGCTTGCAGTGCCAAGCCCAAGCGGCTTCACACACATGGCAGCCGAATTTGTGAAAAAAGAATTTGAGAATCTTGGCTATAAGCCTCAGATTACCCAGAAGGGCGCTGTGCTCGTAAAGCTTGGAGGAAAAGACGATAAGAATGCAGTGGTTCTGGCAGCTCACATGGATACTCTTGGCGGAATGGTCTGCCAGATCATGGACAACGGACATCTGAAACTGACTAATATCGGCGGCATGAACCCAAACAATGCGGAGGCTGAGAACTGCAAGGTTTATACAAAATCCGGCAAAGTATACGATGCAACCTTCCAGCTGGAGAATGCGTCTGTTCATGTAAACGGCGAGTATAGCGATACCAAACGTACTTATGAGACGATGGAGGCCATTCTTGATGAGCCGGTGAAGAATAAAGAGGATGTGAAAAAACTTGGAATCATGACAGGCGATTTTGTCTGCTTTGATCCAAGGACAGTTGTGACTGAGAGCGGATACATCAAGAGCCGTTTCCTTGATGATAAATTCAGCACTGCTATTCTTCTCGGCTATGCTAAATATCTGAAAGAGAAAGAAATTCAGACAGAGCGTACCATTTATGTACTGATCACTTCTTATGAGGAAGTGGGACATGGTGGATGTGCCGCTATCCCAGATGGAGTGACAGAGATGATCTCCGTAGATATGGGATGTGTTGGAAAAGGCCTGGAATGTGATGAAACCATGGTTCAATCTGCGCTAAGGACAGTATGGGACCATATGATTACCAGGTGGTTTCCGGTCTGATCAAGGCTGCACAGGAGAATGACATTGCGTTTGCTGTGGATGTGTATCCTCATTATGGCTCTGATGTGGATGCAGCACTGAAAGCAGGCTATGATATGAAGCATGGTCTGATCGGACCGGGAGTTTACGCATCTCATGGATACGAGCGGTCACACAGGGATGGAGCGAAGAATACACTGAAATTACTGAAGGCATATTTAGGATAAAAGTCCTGCGCGGTAGCGCTAAAGGCGCGGAACAATCGACTTTCATTTGGGGTGATGTCTGCGCAGGCAGACATGTCCGTTTAGAAGAAAAACTTGATTAAAAATGTATAAAATCTTAATAATAGAAGATGACGAAATTATTGTACAGATAGTAAAGCGACATTTGGAATCCTGGGGATATGAGGTCTTTCAGATCGAAGATTTCACTCATGTGATTCAGGAGTTTGTGCAAAAAGATCCACAGCTGGTGCTGCTGGATTTGAAACTGCCGTTTTTTAACGGTTTTCATTGGTGTGAGGAAATCCGCAAAATTTCACAGGTACCAGTGATGTTTCTGTCTTCAGCGGCTGACAATATGAATATGGTAATGGCCATGAGCCGGGGTGCAGATGATTTTATCGCGAAACCTTTTGATCTGGATGTGTTAACTGCGAAGGTGCAGGCTGTGCTTCGCAGAACCTATGCCTTTGGTCAGAACAACAGTCTTCTGGAAAGGGGCGGCGTAGTGCTGAATCCTGGAAATGGGACGATTTCAGTGGATGGAAAGCTTGCAGACCTGACGAAAAACGAATTGAAGATATTGCAGATACTATTTGAACATCAGGGGCATGTTGTATCCAGAGAGTCGATTATGACAAAACTGTGGGAGAGCGACAGCTTTGTGGATGACAATACTTTGACAGTAAACATCACAAGAATCCGTCGGAAGCTGGAAGGTCTGGGTGTAGAGAACTTCATTATCACCAAAAAAGGCCTGGGGTACATGGTATGATTAAATATCTGAAAACCAGATGGAAAACAGGTGTTTTGGCTTTACTTATGGTAGCGGTAACGGCTGGAATCCTTTTTCTGTATGATATTCCGCTGGAGCCTGTAGGTTATGTGGCGGTTTTTGAAATGCTGCTGACAGGCCTGGGGCTTATGTGGGATTACCATAAATACCGGAAAAAGCAGGAAAGTCTGCTTTACATAAGAGACTGCGGCAATTTTTCAGAAGAATATCTGGAGGCTCCGGAGAATGAAAATGAGGCTATTTACCGGGAAATCTGCCGTAGTCTGGATGAGAAGAGAATAGAGGCTGAAAATCAGAGAAGTGCTTTTGGTACAGAATTGACAGACTTTTATACGCTGTGGGTTCACCAGATCAAAACACCTATTGCTGCAGCAAGACTGCTTCTTCAGGAAGAGAAGCCCAGACCTCAGGAGATTCAGAATGAGCTTTTTAAGGTGGAGCAGTACGTGGAGATGGTGCTGGGGTATCTTCGAACGGAGGATATGGCTTCAGACATCCGATTTGAGGAAATGGATATGGATTCTCTGATTCGTGAGCAGATTCACAAATTTGCCAGAATATTTATTGGGAAAAAGCTTTCTCTGGAGTATCAAGAGGTATCGGAAACGGTGCTTACAGATGAAAAATGGCTTGGCTTTGTGTTGGGACAAATTTTATCAAATGCACTGAAATACACAAAAAAAGGAAAAATATCCATCTATATGAGCAAATCCAGGCCGCATACGCTGGTGATCGAAGATACTGGAATTGGAATCCGTGCCGAAGATTTGCCCCGGGTTTTTGAAAAGGGGTTTACTGGCTATAATGGACGTGAAGAGAACAGGTCTACTGGAATTGGGCTTTATCTTTGCGGAAAGATTATGAAAAGGCTGGATTACGGAATCAGGATAGAGTCGGAGCTTGGAAAAGGGACGAAGGTATTTCTTGAACTGGGAAGGAAGAAGATGGATCTATATTAGAGCGTGTTCGGAAAAAACAATCTCGCAGTCTGCATGCCCCACTTTTCGGTGTATTTTGCAGATTGCAAGATTAATTTTTTACATGCTTTAGATGGTGGGGACAAGGAGAGAGTATGAAAGCGATAAAGAAGGTTTTAAACAATATTTTTATTGATGGTTTAAGCGGAATGGCTTTGGGGTTGTTTTCTACTTTGATCATCGGAACTATTTTGAAACAGATTGGTGATTTGATGGGCGGTACATATGGCACTTATTTAAGTGCATTTGCAGTGGTTGCCCAGAGGCTTACAGGTGCCGGAATCGGCATCGGTGTTGCGTATAAATTCCGGGAATCTACTTATGTGCTGTTGTCGGCTGCGGCAGCAGGAATGATTGGGGCTTATGCATCAAACCTTATTGCAGGAACCCTGTTGTCTGATACAGGGGCATTAGTGTTATCCGGTCCTGGCGAGCCTCTTGGAGCGTTTGTGGCTGCATATGTGGGAATTACGATTGGGAGGCTGGTTGCCGGAAAAACAAAACTGGATCTTCTTATTACACCAGCAATCACCATCCTTTCCGGTGGTGCTGTAGGGATACTGGTAGGACCGGGAGTATCAAGCTTCATGACATGGCTTGGCAACCTGGTAAACTGGGGAACTGAGCAGCAGCCAATCCTAATGGGAATTGTGGTTTCTGTCATCATGGGAATGGTACTGACTTTGCCAATTAGTTCTGCAGCTCTTGGAATTATTCTGGGGCTGAATGGCGTGGCAGCGGGTGCGGCAACGATCGGATGCTGTTGTCAGATGATTGGATTTGCAGTGACAAGTTTTAAGGATAATGGCGTGGGCGGTCTTTTTGCCCAGGGAATCGGAACTTCCATGCTGCAGATCCCTAATATTATGAAGCGTCCGCTGATCTGGCTGCCTCCTACACTGGCATCTGCTATTTTAGGCCCAATTGCCATTATCGGGCCTTTCCATATGACAAACAATGCAACTGGTTCCGGAATGGGAACCTCTGGTCTGGTTGGACAGATCATGACTTACCAGACTATGGTGGCAACAGAATCACCGGTGCTGGTAATTCTGAAAATTGTATTGTTCCACTTCCTACTTCCGGGACTGTTATCCTATGTGATTTACCGCGGAATGCGAAATATGGGATATATTAAAGACGGACAGATGAAGCTGAATGTGTAAGGAATATAAAATAAATATTGACATCTAATGAATGTTAGAATATACTAACAACATAAAGGAGCTTATAGGTAACCTGAAAGGAGTATCATATGGGAACAGTAGTTGTTGGTGCTATCGTAGTCGTAATAGCAGGTCTGGGAGTGAGAAGTATTGTGAAGGATAAAAAAAGCGGAAAAGGCTGCAATGGTAACTGTGGAAGCTGCGGCGGACACTGCCACTAAGATGTGAATGAGGCACTGGTATTTTACATAGCTGGTAAATAAGAAGATGAGGAAACTGTTGTATTGGAGAAATCTAATATGGCAGTTTTTTTATTGATAAAAAGCAGAATGCGACAAACCCGCGAAAGAATTGCGCACACATTTTGGCACAGATTGTAAATGGGTATAAACTGTTATAAAATCAAAAATGTATATATATATTGTATTCTGTAATGTCCATATCATGAAGGGAGTGTTGAAAATGAAAAAGTCACTAAAAAAAATAATAATGGTTGTTCTGACATTTGCTATGATGTTTGCAATGACCGTGCCTGCTTACGCAAAAGAGGCATTTAAAATTCTTAAGACAAATGCAACTATTTATTCTTCTAAAACTATGGAAAATCGCAGATGCTACAATCCGGATGAACGTATTGCCTACATTGGAAAAAGAAAAGTTGCTGTGAGATCCAGTAATACTAAAGTTGCAACTGTAAAGATAAAGGATAATGCTATTTGGGCTACGCCCAAAAAGGCTGGTACAACAACCATTACTGTGAAAACCGGACAGGAAACTTACAAATGTACATTTACCGTGTATAAATATGTAAATCCTGTTTCTTCTGCAATGGTGGGGAAGACCACAATTAAAGGAACTGCCTTTAAAAAGAATGCAATTTATAATCTGCGTTATTCCAAATATAAAAATAAGAGTATCGCATTTAAATTTAATCTGAAAAAAGGTTGGAAACTCAGAGGGGGAATATCGTATGCAAGAAGTAACTGGGGTGTAGGGAAGATGTCACCAAATGGCAGCAAAATAAAAGTTGCAGGAGGATCTGGATTTCTTGCTGCTGCATTGGCTGAAAATATCAAGACGGGGCAGAGAGAAAGAATACATATATATTTCAAATAAATTGATAACGTTCAAAGCATGACACTGAACCACGATATAATTTGTGGGAAGATATAATTTGAAAAGCGTTTTCCGAAATCAAAATATGAAAATCGGAAAACGCTTTTTGTTTAACCTGGTATCTTAATAAAAACAACGAAAAACCACAAAAATCAACCAAAAACACCAACCAAAGCAACAAAAACAGTGTTGAATTATGTTGACACCGCATAGCAAATGACGTATAATGAGCATAGAAAACTATGTCATGGAACAACGGACGTTTATGTTGCCGACAGAGAGAATATTGTGTTTTTGAGATACAGAATACTATTTCATATGCCGGGACATCCATGAGAAAGGAGAACCATGGAAAAATACAATTCAAGTGAGATTCCGAAATCTTCCAGAATTACCCGCCTGGTAGATCATCTCTATGCCAAGATGCCGGAGATCGAATCTTACAGAGCGAAGCTGATCACAGAGTCCTATAAGGAGACGGAAGACCAGCCGATCATTACCAGAAGAGCGAAAGCTTTTTCCCACATTTTACATAATATTCCGATCATCATCCGTGATGAGGAACTGATCGTGGGAAGTAACTCCATTGCACCGAGAGGATGCCAGACATTCCCGGAATTTTCCTACCAGTGGCTGGAAGACGAGCTGGATACGGTTGCCACCAGAACTGCTGATCCATTCTATATTTCAGAGCAGGCCAAAGCAGATCTTCGCGAGGTACACAAATACTGGAAAGGCAAGACTACCAGTGAGCTTGCCACAGCATATATGGCACCGGAAGCAATCCGTGCCATCGATCACAACATTTTTACACCAGGAAATTATTTCTACAATGGTGTAGGACACGTTACAGTAAAGTATTGGGAAGTTCTTGAAATCGGATACGAAGGCATTATGGCGAAAGCACAGGCTGAGCTGGATAAATGCAATGTGGGGGATGGAGATTACGCAGAGCGTTCCCGTTTCCTGGAAGCAGTTATCATGAGCTGCCAGGCAGTGATTGATTATGCAGACAGATATGCAAAGCTTGCCCTTGAAATGGCAGAGAAATGTACAGACCCACAGCGTAAAGCAGAGCTTCTTGTGATTGCATCCAATTGCAGCAAGGTTCCGGCGAAGGGAGCTACCAATTTCTGGGAGGCGTGTCAGTCCTTCTGGTTTGTGCAGCAGCTTCTCCAGATGGAGTCTAGCGGACATTCCATTTCCCCAGGACGTTTCGACCAGTATATGTATCCTTATTATAAGAAGGATATTGAGAGCGGCGCGATTACCAGAACAGCAGCCCAGGAGCTTCTTGATTGCATCTGGGTAAAATTAAATGACCTGAATAAAGTCCGTGATGCTGCTTCCGCAGAAGGCTTCGCAGGCTACAGTCTGTTCCAGAACCTGATCGTAGGAGGTCAGGATAAAGATGGCAATGATGTGACCAATGACCTTTCCTTTATGTGTATTGAGGCATCCATGCATGTACATCTTCCGGCTCCGTCCCTTTCCATCCGTGTATGGAATGGTTCTCCTCATGACCTTCTGATCAAGGCAGCAGAGCTTACCAGAACGGGTATCGGACTTCCGGCTTATTATAACGACGAGGTAATCATCCCAGCACTGCAGAACAGAGGACTTTCCCTTGCAGATGCCCGTGAGTATAATATCATCGGTTGCGTAGAGCCACAGAAAGCAGGTAAGACAGAGGGATGGCATGATGCAGCATTCTTTAATATGTGCCGTCCGCTGGAGCTTGTATTTGCCAATGGTATGGATCAGGGCGAGATGGTCGGAATTCCTACCGGCGATGTAACCCAGATGGCTACATTCGATGAATTCTATGATGCATACAAGAAACAGATGGAGTACTGCATTTCCCTTCTTGTAAATGCAGATAATGCCATTGACGTGGCTCATGCAAAGCGTTGTCCGCTTCCATTCCTTTCCAGTATGATCGATGACTGTATCAAACGTGGAAAGACCGTACAGGAAGGCGGTGCAGTTTATAACTTTACCGGTCCCCAGGGCTTTGGTATTGCAAACATGGCAGATTCCCTGTATGCAATTCGTCAGCTGGTCTATGAAGAGAAGAAGTTTACGATGGAGGAGCTGAAGGAAGCTCTTGCATGGAACTATGGCAAAGGCCTGGATGAGCAGTCTGTGAAAGAGATCACAACCGGCATCTTAAGAGAGATGACCGAGAGCGGTGCCAAGGTTGATGCGGATACTGCAGCAGCTGTCCTGAAATCTGTTATGAATGCCCAGATGGCACCTGAGAAGATGGCAAGATACCAGGAAATCCACGATATGATCGCAGAAGTTCCGAAATTCGGAAATGATATTCCGGAAGTGGACTACTTCGCAAGAGATGTGGCTTACACATATACAAGACCGCTTCAGAACTTTAAGAACCCACGTGGTGGACAGTACCAGGCAGGACTTTATCCGGTTTCTGCAAACGTACCCCTTGGCGGACAGACTGGTGCTACACCAGATGGAAGATATGCACACACTCCGGTTGCAGATGGTGTTTCCCCATCCGCAGGCAAGGATGTGAACGGACCTACTGCAGCAGCAAGCTCTGTTGCGAAACTGGATCACTTTATCGTATCCAATGGTACTTTGTTCAATCAGAAATTCCATCCGTCAGCATTGTCTGGACGTGAGGGTCTTGAGAAGTTCGTTGCATTGATCCGATCCTACTTCGATCAGAAGGGAATGCATATGCAGTTTAACGTTGTAAGCAGAGAGACACTGCTGGATGCACAGGCACATCCGGAGAACTATAAGCATCTGGTTGTACGTGTGGCTGGTTACAGTGCACTGTTTACTACACTTTCCAAATCTCTGCAGGATGACATTATCAGAAGAACTGAGCAGGGATTCTAAAAAGAAAGTCAGCAGACTCTTATGCAGGAGAGTTATAATTGCCCCATAGCTCACTTCTTAGCGAGATGATAAGTGTGACTGTGAATGGGAACTTTCTGCGAAAAATATAAATGGAATTGCTGGTGGCTTCGTTAAAAGAAGTCTGCTGGCACTTCCGTATAATGGAGAAATCTATGGAATATTTAGACACTACAGGACGTATTTTCGACGTCCAGCGCTATTCCATCCATGACGGTCCTGGAATCCGTACCATTGTGTTTTTGAAAGGCTGTGTGCTCAGATGTCAGTGGTGCTGCAATCCGGAATCCCAGGAATATAAGATCCAGACAATGAAAACTCCAGACGGCGTGAAGACCATGGGACGAGACGTAACTGTCCGCGAGATGATCGAACTGGTAGAGAAGGATCGCCCATACTACTACCGTTCCGGCGGCGGAATGACACTTTCCGGCGGCGAATGTCTCTGTCAGCCGGAATTTGCCCGTGACCTTCTTCGCGCAGCGAAAGAGCGTGGAATTAATACAGCTATCGAGAGTATGGCTTGTGTTCCCTGGAAAAATATCGAGATGGTACTGCCTTATCTGGATACTTACCTGATGGATATCAAGCATACCAATCAGGAGAAGCATAAGCAGTTTACAGGCAAGCCCAATGGAATGGCTCTGGAGAACGCCAGAAAGGTAGCTCTTTCTGGCCAGACCAATCTGGTGATTCGTGTACCTGTCGTTCCAACGTTCAATGACAGTGTGGAGGAAATCAAGTCTATTGCTTCCTTTGCATCTACATTGCCAGGTGTGAAGAAGATTCACCTTCTTCCATATCACCGTCTGGGACAGGATAAGTACGACTGGCTTGGAAGAGAATACAAGCTGCCGGAGATACTTCCTCCAGAACCGGAGCATATGGAACATTTGAAAAAAGCAGTGCATTCTGTCTGTGATCTGGATTGCCAGATAGGTGGATGAAATACTATTTTATGTGAAAATTTTGAAGAAAGACATTGTGTGGAGAAATCTGTACAGTGTCTTTTTTTGCGTGCATTTCTTATTTAATGTGTTGGGAGGGTGAAAAGTTCTTCAGGAGGGACACATTTGAACAACTTTCAACACACTAAAAGAAAGCCTTTTTCATACATGCTCCAGGAAAAGAAATTGGAAAAAGATTTGCTTAAATTATAATTTTTTTGTATGATAGGTGGTATAATAAATACTTGATGAATTTATATCAACTATTTAAAAAAGCGGAGAAAGAAAACTTTATAAAGACAGTTAGATTGATTGCGGTAAAATCTGGCTGGTGCAAAATACTACAGCATAAGGAGAAAAAGAATGAGAGGACTATACTCATCAAAGACAAAAATCAGACACCAGATTTTTACTGAAATTGCCCGGCTTGCCTATGAGGGCGACATTGAGAAAGAGATGGATGATCTTCCGTACAAAATTCTTCCAGGAGAGATTGCAACATATCGTGACAGTATTTTTCTGGAGAGAGCTATCGTAGGAGAGAGACTGCGTGTGGCAATGGGACTGCCTCTTCGAAACATTTCCGAGCATGCGCCAATTTCCAAGGGCGTAGAAGCCAGCTTGATCGAAGAGAAATATTATGAGCCGCCCCTTATCAATATTATTAAATTCGCCTGCAACTCCTGTCCGGAGAAGCGTGTGATTGTCACAGAGGGCTGCCAGGGCTGTCTGGAACATCCTTGTCAGGAGGTCTGTCCCAAGCAGGCTATCCACATGGAAAACGGGCGGTCTGTGATCGATCAGGAGAAATGCATCAAATGTGGAAAGTGTCTGGAATCCTGTCCATATAATGCCATTATCAAGCAGGAGCGTCCGTGTGCCAAGGCCTGTGGAATGAATGCCATCCATTCAGACGAGTATGGCAGAGCAGAGATCGACTATGACAAGTGTGTTTCCTGTGGAATGTGCCTGGTAAGCTGTCCGTTCAGTGCCATTGTAGATAAGGGACAGATTTATCAGACCATTATGGCATTAAAAAGTGATACACCAGTTTATGCCATTGTAGCGCCGGCTGTGGCAGGTCAGTTTGAACCGGAATTGAAGAATACCCAGCTTCGGGGAGCTTTTAAGGCGCTTGGATTTACGGATATTAAGGAAGTGGCTGTGGGTGCAGATCTTTGCACCATTGAGGAGGCTAAGGACTTCATGAAGGAAGTGCCAGAGAAAATTCCGTTTATGGGAACCTCCTGTTGCCCGGCATGGTCTGTTATGGCAAAAAAGACGGTTCCACAGCTTGCCAACTGCATTTCCATGGCGCTTACTCCCATGGTACTGACTGCCAGACTTCTGAAGCAGGAAGAGCCAGACTGCAAGATCGTGTTTGTAGGACCATGTGCAGCCAAGAAGCTGGAGGCAAGCCGTAAATCGGTTCGAAGCTATGTGGACTTCGTTCTCACCTTTGAAGAGGTGAAAGGCATGTTTGATGCCAAGGGCGTTGATTTCGCCAGCCTTCCGGAGGAAGAGCCTCTTACCCAGGCCAGTAGTGACGGTCGTGGCTTCGCTGTTAGCGGCGGTGTGGCAGCCGCAGTTGTGAAAGCTGTAAAGCGTATGGATCCGGATCGCGAGGTGAAGGTAGTCAGTGCTAACGGACTTCAGGAGTGTAAAAAGATGCTGATGGCAGCCAAAGCAGGGAAATACAACGGATATCTGCTGGAAGGCATGGCGTGTCCTGGCGGCTGCATAGCCGGTGCCGGAACGGTGCAGACTGTAAAGAAGGCGGGAGTGGCACTGGAGAAGATGAAGAAGGAAGCGTCTTTTGAAGAATGTATGGATACTTCATTTGGCGGGGAACTGGAGAAACTGGAAGAGCTGTAAAATTATTTAGCCGAGCTGCTTGAAAATAAAGAATACATGAGAAGGAGAAAAGCAAAAATGCGTGCATACGAACGTTTATTAAATTATGTGAAAGTATATACCACAAGCGAGGATGAGCAGGAGAACGTGCCATCCACCAGCCGTCAGTTTGACCTGGGAAACCAGCTGGCAGAGGAACTGAAAAAAATAGGGGTTCAGGACGTGCGCATTGATGACAAGTGCTATGTTTATGGCGTGATCCCGGCTACAGAAGGCTTGGAAGAGAAACCAGCCATCGGCTTTATCGCACATATGGACACAGCACCTGATTTCTCCGGAGAAAACGTAAATCCACAGATCATCCCGGAGTACGACGGCGGTGATGTAAAGTTGGGAGACAGTGAATATGCTCTTACCTTGAAAGATTTCCCACATCTGGCATCTTTAAAAGGAAGAACCCTGATCACCACCGACGGAAGCACCCTTCTTGGTGCAGATGACAAGGCTGGTGTGGCTGAGATCATGACTATGGCAGAGCAGGTGATCACAGAGAACATTCCTCATGGAAAAATCTGTATCGGCTTTACCCCGGATGAAGAAGTGGGCCGCGGCGCAGACTTCTTCGATGTAGAAGACTTTGGAGCAGATTTTGCCTATACTGTAGATGGCGGTGCGGAGAATGAGATCGAGTATGAGAACTTCAATGCCGCAGGTGCGAAAGTAAAGATCAAAGGCTTTTCTGTACACCCGGGCAGCAGTAAGAACACCATGATCAATGCAGCCCTGGTTGCCATGGAGTTCAATAACATGCTTCCGGCAGGAGATACCCCAGCGAACACAGAAGAGTATGAGGGATTTTTCCATCTCTGTGAAATGAGCGGAGATGTGTCTTCTGCAAGCCTTGACTACATTATCCGTGACCACGACAGCGCCATGTTCGCCTGCCGCCAGGAGCTGATGAGACATATCGCCAAGCTTCTCAACGAGAAATACGGCGAAGGTACCGTAACCCTCATCATCAAAGAACAGTACCGCAACATGAAAGAGAAGATCGAGCCTTGCATGCACCTGATCGATAACGCCAAGAAAGCCGTCCAGCAGTCCGGGCTGAATCCTAAGACAGTTGCAATCCGCGGCGGCACAGATGGCGCAAGGCTTTCCTTCATGGGACTGCCCTGTCCGAACCTTGGAACCGGCGGCTATGCCTTCCACGGACCATGCGAACACATTACCGTTGAAGGAATGGATTATGCTGTGGAGAATCTGAAGAATATTGTGAAGCTGTACGCCTGCTGATTCGGGTAGGAAAAAAGCATTGGTGAGATATATAATTTTTTAAACATGCTTTAGAAAAAAGCATCTGTCGAATCGTAACCGACAGGTGCTTTCTTCTTCTCAAAATTTAAACAAAATTTTACATGGCTAAGACAACAACATGCTTTTTTCCCCTTATAATTATCCTGAGAAAAAAGCTAAAAAGGATAAAAAGGAGAACTGATCTACTTGAAGTACCAGGAAATTGTAAATAATAAGGAAATTAATGCATATCTGAAAAAGGGAGATGCTAATCTGGGGACAATGGGATTTACAGATGTAACCTACATAAAATCATACAAAACAGAGCCCCTATATTTATGCAATATGTAGAAGCCCTAAAATAATGATAAAAATTAAAAAAAATAGTTGTTAAAAGATTGTCATTGTGGTATCTTAATGAGAGCGGAGAAAACCAATATTTTATGCGGAGACGAAGAGGGAAAAGTCCTTTTGTTGAGAATTGTTTGTCAAGAAACACATAGTGACATGACTTGAACCAGGAAAACAGGAAGAAAATTCTCTGTGTTTCTGGTTTAGGCCATGTCACAAGGCAGAAAATAAAGTTTTTACCCGCTTTTTTTCTAACTGTGATTGTTAAAAAATAAACAAGAAACAAAGGACATCACACAGGGAAAACCAACCAATCCCACGGAAAAGTAACAAAACAGAGGGAAAAGTTGACACAATCCCACAACCCCATGAAAGGAGTTTTTTATGAGCAGCAAAATTACCATTATCGGAGCTGGAAGCGTTGGCTCCACTATCGCTTACACACTGGCACACGATGAGATCGCTTCCGAGATTGTTCTGATCGACATCAACAAGGAGAAGGTTGAAGGAGAGGTTATGGACATTGAGCAGGGAACCTGCTTTAGAAGCCCTGTATCTCTGGTGGCCGGAGATTACGCAGATGCCAAAGATTCAGACATCGTGATCATTACTTCCGGAATCGCCCGTAAACCAGGACAGACACGAATTGAGCTTACTCAGACAAACGTAAACATTCTGAAGAGCATCACTCCTCAGATCGTAAAAGAAGCTCCAGACGCAAAGTATATTATCGTAAGCAACCCGGTAGATATTATGACCTATGTATTTACCAAGATTTCCGGTCTTCCGGAGAATCAGATCATGGGATCCGGAACTATTCTTGATACAGCAAGACTTCGCTATGGACTTTCCGAGCACTTCAAAGTAGCCCAGGGAAATATCCACGCTTATGTTTTTGGCGAGCACGGAGACACCTCCTTCATTCCATGGACAGGCGCTTACATTTCCGGTCTCAGCACAGATGAGTATTATGAAGAAATGAAAGCTCACGGCAAGGATGTGAAACCTCTGGATAAAGAAGCCATGCTGGAATATGTACAGAAATCCGGCGGAAAAGTTATTGCAAAGAAAGGTGCAACCTTCTACGCAGTATCTGCTACCGTTTGCCAGCTGGTAGGTCTGATCCTGGCAGCTTCCGATTCCCTTGCAACTGTATCCTCCATGCTTCACGGTGAGTATGGGATTGAAGATGTGTGCCTGAGTACCCTTACTCTTGTAGGACCAAATGGAACACAGGGAAAAGTTCAGATGCGTATGAATAAAGAGGAAATTGCATTGCTGAAGAAGAGTGCCGATGCCCTGAAGGAAGTAATCGCACAGATTGAGCTTTAAAAGTTATTGTTCCCAGATATTATTCCGCGAAGCAGACAGATGTGAACGGAAGAAACAGTAATTTTTCACCTTAGCTTTGTAGAGTGCATTTTGTAAAGAAAAAAATAATTTCAAGTGCAGAATCGAAGCATTACATTCAACTATACCAGCAAAGACATCCCCGGCTTCTATCGCGGAAAGCGGTAAGTCGGGTTCCACTTTGCGAAAGCAACCCAAATAGCTGCTGTTTACATATGTGAATTTAGAAAAGCACATTTTGTGAGCAGTGACAAGAAAGGAACAAGAAGCATGAAGTACAGTTATTATCCAGGATGTACCCTGAAGAATAAGGCAAAAGATCTGGATGCCTATGCCAGAGCTTCTGCAAAAGCACTGGGCTTCGAAATGGAAGAGATAGAAGACTGGCAGTGCTGCGGCGGCGTATATCCTCTTGGCAGCGATGAGATTGCCACCAAACTTTCTTCCGTCCGGGCTTTAAATGACGCAAAAGAAAAAGGACAGGATCTGATCACAGTCTGTTCAGCCTGTCATCATGTGCTCAAACGTGTGAACGACGACATGAAAAACGTGGACGACATCCGCACCAGAGCAAATAATTATCTGAAACTGGATACTCCATATGAAGGAGAGACAAATGTCCTTCATTATCTGGAAGTACTCCGTGATGAAGTTGGATTTGATGAGATCAAAAAGAAAGTGGTAAATCCTTTAACTGGCAAAAAAATCGGTGCATATTATGGCTGCCTTCTTTTAAGACCAGGAAAGATCATGGCATTTGATAATCCGGAGAATCCCACCATTATGGAAGACTTCATCCGTGCCCTTGGCGCAGAGCCTGTGGTATACCCATACCGCAATGAGTGCTGCGGCGGCTACATTTCCCTGAAAGAAAAAGAAATGGCACAGAATATGTGTGAAAAGATCATGGACAGTGCAAAGGGCTTTGAAGCAGATATGCTGATCACAGCCTGTCCACTTTGCATGTATAACCTGAAAAAGAACGGAAACGGCGATCTTCCTGTTTACTATTTTACAGAACTTCTTGCAGAAGCTCTCGGAGTAAAAGAGGAGGTGGCGAAGTAATGGCTTATACATATGGAAATACCCAGAATGCAGCAGAGCGAATCAAAGAAATTTCCGGAGTAAATCCCCTGAAATGTATGAAATGCGGCAAATGCTCCGCAACCTGTCCTGCATTTAACGAGATGGATATCAAGCCTCACCAGTTTGTAACTTATGTACAGAACGGCGACATTGAAGCTCTTGCACAGTCAAAATCCTTATGGAAATGCCTCTCCTGCTTTGCATGTGTAGAACGCTGTCCAAGAGATGTTAAACCGGGAAAACTGATCGATGCAGCCAGACAGCTGGTTGTCCGCGAGCGTGGGCAGAACTATCTGACCGCAGACGAAATTCCGGAGCTGCTTGATGAAGACACACCGCAGCAGCTGCTGGTAAGTGCATTCAGAAGATACAGGAGGTGAAAAACAGGTGCAGAGAATAGGTGTATTCGTATGTCATTGTGGTACCAATATTGCAGCCACAGTTGATGTAAAAAAAGTAGTAGAGATGGCAGCAAAAGAGCCAGGCGTTGTTCATGCGGAAGATTATCAGTACATGTGCTCCGAAGCAGGACAGGCCAAGATCATTAACGCCATCCATGAAAAAAATCTGACAGGAATCGTAGTCTGTTCCTGTTCCCCGCGTATGCATGAGGCTACCTTTAGAAAGGCAGCACAGAAAGCGGGATTAAACCCATATATGGTAGAGATTGCCAATATCCGTGAGCATTGCTCCTGGATCCACAAGGATATGGAAGAGGCTACCTTAAAGGCAGTGATCCTTGCAAGAGCCGCAATCGCAAAAGTAAATCTGGATGCTCCTCTTCAGCCAGGCGAGAGCCTTGTAACCAAACGTGCTCTTGTAATCGGCGGAGGTATTGCCGGAATCCAGTCAGCCCTTGACATTGCAGAGGCTGGTTATGAGGTTGATATTGTGGAGAAGCTTCCAAGTATCGGTGGAAGAATGTCCCAGCTGGACAAGACCTTCCCAACTCTGGACTGCTCCGCGTGTATCCTTACACCGAAAATGGTAGAGGCAGCAGCACATGAGAAAATCAACATCTATACATACAGTGAAGTTGAGAAGGTAAGCGGCTTTGTAGGTGACTTCACCGTTGATATCCGCAAGAAAGCAAGAAGCGTGGATATGAGCAAATGTACCGGATGCGGCGTTTGTTCTGAGAAATGTCCGTCCAAGAAAAATCCAAACGAATTTAACCGCGGTCTGAACAACAGAAGTGCTATCTACATTCCGTTCGCTCAGGCTATCCCAAATGTTCCGGTAATCGACCGCGAGCACTGTACCAAATTTAAAACCGGAAAATGCGGTGTCTGCTCCAAGGTTTGTGCCGCAGGTGCAATTGATTATGAGCAGAAGGATGAGATCGTTACACAGAAATACGGTGCAATCGTGGTTGCAACCGGTTTTGACGTGATTCCGCTGGATAAATATGATGAGTACGCTTACAGCCAGAGTAAGGACGTTATCACCTCTCTTGAGCTTGAGCGTATCATGAATGCAGCAGGACCTACAAAGGGGCATCTTGAGAGACTTTCCGATGGAAAAGCTCCGAAAAACATTGTATTTGTACAGTGTGTG
This sequence comes from Ruminococcus sp. AM42-11, assembly GCF_003480145.1. Classification (NCBI taxonomy): domain Bacteria; kingdom Bacillati; phylum Bacillota; class Clostridia; order Eubacteriales; family Oscillospiraceae; genus Ruminococcus; species Ruminococcus sp. AM42-11. The sequence goes on from NZ_QUIO01000004.1 coordinate 29,720, forward strand.
GGAAGCCGTTGCTCTGACGACAGAGGAAAGAGCTACTGTTCCAAGATCTGCTGTATGTACACTGCAAAACATGCAATGCTGATCCGTGACAAATACCCGGATACAAATGTAACTGTTTTCTACATTGACGTTCGTACTCCCGGTAAAAACTTCGATGAGTTCTACAGAAGAGCTGTTGAAGATTACGGTGTAAATTATGTAAAAGGCCAGGTTGGAAAGGTAATCCCACAGCCAGATGGAACTCTTATGGTTCAGGCTTCTGACCTGCTTGAAAATAAACAGATTCTTATGGAGGCTGATATGGTAGTTCTTGCAGCTGCCATCGAGCCAAACAAGGATGTAAGAAAAATTGCAACTATGCTTACCGCAAGTATTGATACCAACAATTTCCTCACAGAAGCACATGCAAAGCTTCGTCCGGTAGAGTCCCCTACAGCTGGTATTTTCCTTTCCGGTGTCTGCCAGGGACCAAAGGATATTCCGGAGACAGTTGCACAGGCTGGCGCAGCAGCAGTGAAGGCAATCGGCCTTCTTGCAAAAGACAAGCTGACCACCAACCCATGTACCGCACATTCTGACGAGCTTCTTTGCAACGGATGCTCCCAGTGTGCAAATGTGTGTCCGTATGGTGCGATTTCCTATGAGGAAAAACAGGTAAATGACCACGGAATCCGTGAGACAAGAAGAATTGCTGTTGTAAACAATGCTCTTTGCCAGGGCTGTGGTGCATGTACCGTAACCTGCCCGTCCGGAGCAATGGATCTCCAGGGATTCTCCAACAGACAGATTTTAGCGGAGGTAGATGCAATATGTCGATAGAAGCAAAAGAAGAATTCAGACCGAAGATCGTGGCATTCTGCTGTAACTGGTGCAGCTACGCAGGTGCAGACCTTGCAGGAAGCAGCCGTCTTTCTTATCCGGCTGATGTAAAGATCATCCGTGTACCATGCTCCTGCCGTGTAAATCCAATGTTTATCCTCCGTGCCTTTGAAAAAGGTGCTGACGGTGTGATTATGTGCGGCTGCCATCCGGGAGACTGCCACTACACAACCGGAAACTATTATGCGAGAAGACGTATGACACTTCTTTTCTCCATGCTGGACTTCATCGGTGTGGAAAATGGCCGTACCCGTGTTGAGTGGGTATCTGCAGCAGAAGGTGTAAAATTCTCCCAGACCATGAATGAATTTGTGGAAAAAATCCATTCTCTGGGTAAAAACGTCAGATTGGAGGATTTAAGATGCAGGAACTGATCGCTCGTGCAAAAGAACTGCTGGCTGATGGAACCGTAGTACGTGTTCTTGGCTGGAAAGCCGGAGACCTGCCTTACAATCCGGAAGCAGCATATTTCGAAACTGCAGAAAGCCTGGACGAATTTGTCTATAATGGTTTCTGCGGACAGAACTTAAGTAAAATGATGATCGAGGCTTCCAAATTAGAGGGAAAAACCCTTGTCTGTCTGAAGCCTTGTGATACCTACAGCTTCAACCAGCTGATCAAGGAGCACCGTGTAGACCGTGAAAAAGCCTACATTATCGGTGTTGGCTGTAAAGGCAAGCTGGATGTGGAGAAGCTTCGTAAAATGGGCATCAAAGGAATCCAGAGCATTTCCGGCGCTGAGCTTACCGATGATTGTGAAGAACTTAACATTTCCACAATCTATGGTGACAAAACAGTCGCTTACAAGGATGCAATGCTGGAGCGCTGCCATGTATGCAAAGGAAAAGAGCACATGATCTACGACGAGATCATCGGCGAATCCAAGGATACAAAGGATGCAGACCGTTTTGCAGAGGTGGAGAAAATTGAGAAGATGAGCCCGGAAGAGCGCTTCGCATTTTTCCAGAAGGAGCTCAGTAAATGTATCCGCTGCAATGCCTGCCGCAATGCATGTCCAGCCTGCAGCTGTCGTAAATGTGTATTCGACAGCAACAAGTTTGACAGTGCGCAGAAGGCAAATGTGGATTCCTTTGAAGAAAAAATGTTCCACATTATCCGTGCATTCCACGTTGCAGGAAGATGTACAGACTGCGGTGAGTGCAGCCGTGTCTGCCCGCAGGGGATTCCGCTTCATCTGTTTAACCGTAAGTTCATCAAGGATATTGATACCTTCTACGGCGAATATCAGGCAGGAGCAGATGCTGAGTCAAAAGGCCCGCTGACCAGCTTTACATTTGATGATGTAGAGCCAGGTGTAGTGGCAGAAAGGGGATAATGTATGTATAAGATTGAAAAAGAAAATCTGGAAGCATTATTCCGGAAAATCGCAGAAAGCCAGGATCTGATCCTTCCGATCAAAAAGGCAGGACAGACCAACTTCGGCCTTTGGAATGAAGGAGAAGAGGCAGACCTTGAGACATTGAAAACCGTAAAATCCGGCAAAGATGCCTTTTTCCCACAGAGCGAAACACTTTACACCTGTGTTCGTGATGGAAAGAAGCTGACCGTAGAGCCGGAAGAGCTGAGAAGCCGTCCGTTCGTTGTATTTGGCATGAAAGCCTGCGATGTAAAAGGTGTTGCAGTTCTGGATAAGGTTTTTCTTGCTGATCCTGTTGATACCTTCTATGCAGCAAGAAGAGATCATGGAACCATCGTTGCCATGGCTTGTCATGAGCCGGAGGAATCCTGTTTCTGTAAGGTTTTTGGAACAGATGCAGCAAATCCGGAAGCAGACGCCGATGGAAAAGGAATTGCCGATGTAGCAGCCTGGATGGTGGAGGGAAACCTTTACTGGAAAGCCCTTACGGAAAAAGGAGAGGCTCTTACAGAAGCTGTAAAAGAACTTCTTACCCCGGCTGACGGCGATCAGGCAAAAGTGGATGCTGAAAAAGAAGCAATCCATAACATTGTAGAAAAGCTTCCATATACACATCTTTCTCTGGAAGGATGGGATGGAAATGCTACAGATGCGAAGTTTAATTCTCCTGTCTGGGAGACTTTATATAAACCATGCCTGGCATGCGGAACCTGTACCTTTGTATGTCCGACCTGCCAGTGCTATGACATCAAGGATTACGACACAGGACACGGTGTAAAGCGTTACCGTTGCTGGGATTCCTGTATGTATTCCGATTTCACAATGATGGCTCACGGAAATAACCGTACCAGCCAGCTGCAGAGATTCCGTCAGAGATTTATGCACAAGCTTGTATATTTCCCTGCTAATAACAACGGTATGTACTCCTGTGTAGGCTGTGGCCGCTGCGTGGAAAAATGTCCGTCATCTTTAAATATTGTGAAGGTGATCAAGGCTTTTGAAAAGCATGGAGGTGAAAAGTAATGAGCGAGTGTACCTGTCATAAAAATTATACTCTGGATACTCTGATCCCGCAGGTTGGCGTGATCACAGATATTCACGAGGAGACTCCGGATGTAAAAACATTCTGTGTAACAGCACCGGATGGAGGAAAGCTTTTTGAACATATGCCTGGTCAGTGTGCCATGGTCTGCGCCCCAGGTGTAAGCGAAGGTATGTTTTCCATTACTTCCTCACCTACGAATAAAGAGTATCAGGAATTCAGTATTAAGAAATGTGGTGAGCTGACCTCTTATCTTCACAGCCTTCAGGTGGGAGATGAGATCACAGTCCGTGGACCATATGGAAACCATTTTCCAGTAGAGGATAAGCTGAAGGGGAAAAATCTTCTGTTTATCGCCGGTGGTATCGGTCTTGCACCACTTCGTTCCGTAATCAATTACGTTCTTGACAATCGCGATGACTATGGCACTGTAGATATTCTCTACGGTTCCCGTTCCGCAGATGATCTTGTAAAATTAAAAGAGATCCAGGAAGTGTGGATGAATGCAAAAGACGTAAACGTCTACCTGACCATCGACCGTGAGCAGGAAGGCTGGGACGGACATGTTGGTTTCGTACCAACCTATCTGAAAGAAATCGGCTTCGACACCAACAAAGTCGCATTAGTCTGCGGACCGCCGATCATGATCAAATTCGTACTTCAGGGCCTTGAGGAGCTTGGATTTACAAGAACCCAGGTTTACACAACACTGGAGCTTCGCATGAAGTGCGGTATTGGTAAATGCGGACGCTGCAACATTGGATCTAAATATGTCTGCAAAGACGGACCGGTATTTAGAATGGACGAGATTGACCAGTTACCTGACGAGTACTAAGTAAACCCAAAAGTTTCAGTAAATACAAGGGGGATTTTTATGACATTGGCAGATACAGCTCATGGATCAGACTGGATACTCTGGGTCGTCTTTGCTGTCTTTGTAATTTTGACCATTGCTTTACTAAGTGGTCATGGCAGCAAATTTATTTCTGGCTATAACACTGCTTCAAAAGAAGAGAAAGCCAGATATGATGAGAAAAAGCTGTGCCGTGTATACGGAATTGGAATGGGCGTGATTGCTATTCTCCTTCTGATAACCGGACTATTTGAAAGCTTTTTGCCATCCAGTTTTGTTTATGTGCTATTAGTTTTAATTGTCATAGATGTTGTAATTATTATTATCCTGAGTAACACAATTTGTAAGAGATAGAGTTAGACAATCAGAAGAAAGGAACTCCCAAAATGGAAAATATGGTAAACGTATATTTCTTCGGTAAAAAATACACCGTACCAGCTGACCTGACCATTATGACGGCCATGGAATACGCCGGATACACTTTAAAACGCGGCTGCGGCTGCCGTCACGGCTTTTGCGGCGCCTGCGCCACAATCTACAGAATCAAAGGCGACAACGAACTGAAAACCTGTCTTGCCTGTCAGACACAGGTACAGGAAGGCATGTATGTAGCAAGCATCCCGTTCTTCCCTACAGACAAGAGACTCTACAACATCGAAGACCTTCAGCCAAACCAGCAGGTCATGATGGAACTCTACCCGGAAATTTACAGTTGTATCGGCTGTAACGCATGTACAAAAGCATGTACCCAGGGCTTAAATGTAATGCAGTACATCGCATATGCACAGAGAGGCGAGCTTGAGAAATGTGCAGAAGAATCCTTTGACTGCGTAAGCTGCGGATGCTGTTCCGTAAGATGTCCGGCAGGTATCTCTCACCCGATGGTAGGTCTTCTTGCAAGACGTCTCACAGGAAAATACATTGCTCCTAAGAGTGAGCATCTTGAAAAACGTGTAGAAGAGATCCATGAAGGCAAATACGATGATCTGATCGAGCAGATCATGCAGAAACCGATCACAGACATGGAAGAACTTTATAACAACAGAGAAATTGAGAAATAAGGAGGGCATAAAAACATGTACGCACCATATCCAGAAAATATGATGGAATCCATCAAAAAGGTAGAGGCTACAAGAGCACAGCGTATGGCAACAGAGCCAAGACGTCTGAGCGCTGATGAGAAAGATGCTCTTCTTAAGAAATTCCATCCAGACTATAACCCGGATGCATTTGCAGAAATCAAAGTAGGACCAAACAAAGGACAGAAGGCACCGCTGGAGCTGGCAGAAATGCTTCACTCCGAAAGCCGTCTTCTGAATGAAAAAATTGACCTTAACAAAATCGATTATGATGTAGATGTACTTGTAATCGGCGGCGGCGGTGCAGGCTCCTCCTGTGCCATCGAAGCACACAATGCAGGTGCCAACGTTATGATCGTGACCAAGCTTCGTATCGGTGATGCCAACACCATGATGGCAGAAGGCGGAATCCAGGCAGCTGACAAAGAAAACGATTCTCCTGTACAGCATTATCTGGACTGCTTCGGCGGCGGACATTTTGCTGCAAAGCCAGAGCTGGTAAAGAGACTTGTAATGGAAGCTCCGGATGCAATTAAATGGCTGAATGATCTTGGCGTTGAGTTCGACAAAGAAGACGATGGAACCATGATCACCACACACGGCGGCGGAACATCAAGAAAGAGAATGCACGCTGCAAAGGATTATTCCGGATCTGAAATCATGCGTACTATCCGTGACGAGGTTCTGAACCTTGGCATTCCGGTAGTAGAATTTACTTCCGCTGTAGAACTTCTGAAAGATGAAAAAGGACAGACTGCAGGTGCTGTTCTTCTTAATATGGAAACCGGCGATTACTCCGTTGCAAGAGCAAAAACAGTTGTCATTGCAACCGGCGGAGCAGGAAGAATGCACTATCAGGGATTCCCTACCTCTAACCACTACGGCGCAACCGCAGATGGTCTTGTACTTGGTTACCGAGCAGGTGCTTCCCTTCTTTATCAGGATTCCATCCAGTACCATCCAACTGGTGCCATTTATCCGTCCCAGATCCTTGGCGCACTGGTAACAGAGAAAGTTCGTTCCGTTGGCGCGCAGCTTGTAAATGCAAACGGAGAAGCCTATATTCACCCTCTGGAAACCCGTGACGTCAATGCTTCCGGTGTTATCCGTGAGTGTGAGGAAGGTCGTGGCGTAGAGGTTCCTGGCGGATTGAAAGGTGTATGGCTGGATACTCCGATGATTGAGATCCTTGGAGGAGAGGGAACTATTGAGAAGAGAATCCCGGCAATGTTCCGTATGTACATGAACTACGGCGTTGACATGAGAAAAGTGCCGATCGTGATCTATCCTACTCTTCACTACCAGAACGGTGGTCTGGAAATCGATGGAGACGGATTTACCAAAGAAATCCCGAATCTTCTGGTTGCAGGAGAAGCTGCAGGCGGAATCCATGGAAGAAACAGACTGATGGGTAACTCTCTTCTGGACGTAATCGTATTCGGAAGAAATGCCGGTAAAAAGGCAGCTGCAAAATGCAAAGAGGTAGAGCTTGGGGAAATGAACCTGGATCATATTTACGCATATGAGAAAGAGTTAAAAGCAGCAGGAGCAGAGACTGATAAGGTATCTCCGTTACTGCTTCCAAACTACGCCCGTCATGAGCAGAGATAATAACCAGATAGTTAAAATGAACTTCCGGTACCGTTAAATTGCCGGTACCGGAAGCTTCTTATATAATGTAAAAAGATATGTCGCTTTTTGGCGGTATGCCAGAAATGAAAGAAGGGAGTTTACCAAATGCGTGAAGTAGAAGTAAGCAGACTTACAGATGTCATCGAAAAACTCTGTATCGAAGCAAACGAACATCTTCCGGAAGACGTAAAATGCGCTATCAAAACATGCCGCGCATGCGAAGACGGAGAGATTGCCAAGGGTATTCTTGACAATATTATTGAGAATTTTGATATTGCAGATAACGAAAATGTACCGATCTGCCAGGATACAGGAATGGCATGCGTGTTCCTGGAAATCGGACAGGATGTACATTTCACAGGCGGAGATCTCACAGATGCAATCAATGAAGGTGTACGCCGCGGATACACAAACGGATACCTTCGCAAATCTGTTGTAAAAGATCCTGTACGCCGTGGAAATACAGGAGACAATACACCGGCTATGATTTATACAGAAATCGTTCCTGGCGATAAAGTGAAGATCACAGTGGGCCCGAAAGGATTCGGAAGTGAGAACATGAGTATGATCCGTATGTTCAAGCCATCTGCAGGACTTCAGGGAATCAAAGATTTCATTCTGGAAGTCGTTGAGACAGCAGGTCCGAATCCATGCCCTCCGATGGTTGTAGGTGTTGGAATCGGCGGAACCTTTGACAAATGTGCTCTTCTTGCAAAAAAGGCACTGATGCGTTCTCTGGATTCCCACAATCCGGATCCATTCTATGCAGAGCTGGAAGATGAAATGCTGGAGAAAGTAAACAAGCTTGGAATCGGACCACAGGGCTTTGGCGGAAAAACCACAGCCATCGGCCTGAACATTGAGACAATGCCTACTCACATTGCGGGAATGCCATGTGCAGTCAACATCAACTGCCACGTTACCCGCCACAAAACGGAGGTGATCTGATCATGGAAAGAAGACATATTACACTGCCTCTGACGGAAGAACTGGCAAAAACCCTTCACGCAGGAGATCAGGTTCTCCTTACCGGAACCATCTACACATCCCGTGACGCAGGTCACAAGCGTATGTGTGAGGCTCTTGCAAAAGGCGAAAAGATTCCTTTTGATCCAACAGATGCAACTATTTATTATGTAGGACCAACTCCTGCAAAACCAGGTCAGGTCATCGGATCTGCCGGACCAACTACCAGCGGCCGTATGGATGCCTACGCACCAACCATGATGTCTGTAGGAGCCCGCGGAATGATCGGCAAAGGAGCGCGTCTGCCTGAAGTAGTAGAAGCCATGAAAAAATATCACGGTGTTTACTTCGGAGCCATCGGCGGTGCCGGCGCCCTTCTTGCCAAATGTATCAAAAAAGCGGAGCTTATCGCATACGAGGATCTGGGCGCAGAAGCTCTCCGTAAGCTTTACGTAGAAGATATGCCCCTTGTAGTCATTATTGACAGCGAAGGCAACAATCTTTATGAAGAGGGAAGAAAAGAGTATCTGGAAGCGCATAAAGAAAACTAATAATTGTGACGGAAATCCTGCAGAAAGTCTTTTTCAAATACGCTCCAGGCATATAAGATATATATACTCCACATATCAAAATAGATGTTTACAGAAAGCATTATTTATTCTATAATCTGAAGATATGTATACGAAAGACGAAAGAAGGAGCTTATTATGGACCATCATAAAAGGGTACAGACCTCAGAAGCATTCATAAACAGTGCATTCCTTGCAGTGTCAGGAGGATTTCAGGATGCCTATACCTATTTTACCCGCGATGGCGTTTTCTCCAACGCCCAGACCGGAAACGTGGTACTGATGAGTGAGCGGTTTATGAACGGCGAAGTGAAAGCAGGATTGCATTATCTCATTCCCCTGACCGCATTCTTTCTTGGAGTTCTGTTAGCGGAACGCATTCAGGAAAAATTCCGCTATGCCAGACGCCTTCACTGGCGCCAGGGAATCCTTCTGGTAGAGATCATCCTGCTGTTTCTGGTTGGCTTCATCCCAGGGAACCTGAACGTGCTTGCCACCACCCTGGTATCCTTCTCCTGCGCCCTTCAGGTGCAGACCTTCCGAAAGGTTGAAGGAAATGCCTATGCCAGCACCATGTGTATCGGAAATCTGAGAAGCGGCACTGCCGCTCTTTCCGCTTACATGCGTGAAAGAAAGCCACGCCTGCTTCGTCAGGCCTTATGCTACTTCGCCATTATTTTCCTGTTTGCCATTGGCGCAGGAATTGGCGGCAGACTTTCAATGGCTTACGGCGAAAGAGCCATCTGGGTATCCAGCATCCTGCTTCTCATCAGCTTCCTTTTAATGTTTATTGAGGAAATCGAAGAGGCAGAACACCGCTGGCAGTGAGAAATTAATAAAGCTTCAGTATCTTTACAATTACAAATTATAAAAAACATCCAGTCTCCATATAACGATGGCAGGCTGGATGTTTTTTTACAATATAATCTTTCACAAATTGTGAGGCACATCTTGCAGAAAGTCTTCCTCAAACATGCTCTGCAGTTTAAGATAAAATCCCTGTAGACTGTAAAAACAGAATAAACATCATAACCGGTGCAACAAAGCGGATCATGACGCGGTACAATTTTTTCCTACGGAACTTATCCCCGCTTCTTTCCATTTCGCTAATCACATAATCCGGCGTTACGACCCAGCCGATGAGAATCGTGGAAAGCAGTGCAATAAACGGCATCATAACACTGTTGCTGATGTAATCCATAATATCAAGAAGCTGTCCTACAGAACCGTTCGGAAGCTTCACTTCCACATAGAAAATACTGTATCCCAAAGCGATAACTGCGGAAGCTGCAAGGTAGATCACAGATAAAACAAGAACTGTTTTTTTACGGCTGGTATGAAAAATTTCCATGCAGTTTGCAGTAATAGATTCCAGTACGGAAATACAGGAAGACAAGGTTGCAAAAATAGCAGTTACGAAAAACAGGATTCCTACGAAGGTACCAGCTTTTCCCATTGCAGAAAATACCTTTGGCAGGGAAATAAACATCAGGCTTGGTCCGGCACCCATTCCCTCAGTGCCGGAAAAAACATATACTGCAGGGATGATCATGGCACCTGCAAGAAAGGCAACACCTGTGTCAAAAATTTCAATCTGATTGATCGCCTTGTTCAGGTTCACTTCAGGTTTTACATAGGAGCCGTAGGTGATCATAATTCCCATGGATACACTGAGTGAAAAGAACAGCTGGCTCATGGCATCCAGCAGAATCTGCAGAAAACGCTGCACAGTCAGTCCCTCAAGGTCAGGCGTCAGGTAGTAAAGAAATCCCTGTAAGCCGGTGCGAAGCTGACCGGAAGCATCCGTATGTGAAATCGTAAGAGAATACACTGCAATCACTACGACCAGAACCAGCAGGACCGGCATCATCCATTTGGATACTTTTTCAATCCCCTTTTCCACGCCATTGTATACAATGAAAACAGTAACACCCATGAAAAGCAGTGCGAAGATCACCGGTGAAGTGGAAGAGGTGATAAAGGCTGTAAAATAGTCATCTGCGGCAGCTGCCTGTGCCTGACCGGTTATGTATACCACCGCATATTTGGTAATCCATCCGCCGATGACCGCGTAATAGGTCATAATAAGCACTGGTACAAGGAAGGTAAGGATTCCCAGGAACTTCCATCTGGGACGCATCTGGGTATAGGCTCCGATGGCACTCTTCTGTGTACGCCGTCCGATCGCAATATCCGAGGTGAGAAGGGCAAATCCGAAGGTTAGTACCAGAATCAGGTAGATGATTAAAAATAAGCCGCCTCCGTCCTTTGCGGCAAGGTATGGGAATCTCCACAAATTTCCCACTCCTACAGCACTTCCGGCTGCAGCCAGGACAAAACCAAGCTGTCCTGAAAAATGGTTTGATTTCTTTTCCATTACATTTGTTTCCCCCTTAATGTTGTAAGAATAGGATAACATATGACAAGATAATAGTAAAACAAATACTTAAATTTTTAGCAAGCAGAAAGGAGTATAAGTTATTGTCCACTTCGTTCACAGCAACACGCTCCGCGATGGCATTGAACATGGCGATACAGATAAGACCATCGAGAGCTTCACGAAAATTCATTCGTTAAGCGATAGCCCCCTTCAATTAAGTTGATAAAATTTAACAAAGTATATCGAGAATATTTCTCTGTATTTACTACAGTGAAAATGGGACTTACAAATGGAAAAATGAATTAAAGTACATAATATAGGACTTATATATAGGAAAATCCATTTTTTACCAGATAAATTGTACTTTATTAAAAGCATTCCCCAAACCGATTGACTAAGAAATAACAATCTCGTATACTACAATCGTTAAACTAATAACAATTCTTCAATATACGCGGAGAACTATAAAATAAAGAAAGAGGTACAAGAATGAAAGATTTTGCACAGTGGGAAGGCTTCGAAGGAAATCGTTGGAAAGAACAGATTAACGTTCGTGATTTTATCCGTCACAATTATACCCCTTATGACGGAGACGATTCTTTCCTGGAAGGCCCGACCGAGGCTACTGACAAACTGTGGGGAAAGCTGCAGGAGCTGCAGAAAGCAGAGCGTGCCAACAATGGTGTGCTTGACATGGAGACAAAGGTTGTCACAGGCCTGACCGCATACGGACCAGGATATATTGCTGAAGACCTAAAGAATCTTGAGAAGGTTGTAGGACTTCAGACAGACAAGCCTCTGAAACGTGCATTTATGCCATACGGCGGAATCAAAATGGCTGAGCAGGCATGCGAAATGTACGGCTACAAGGTAGATCCTCAGATCCATGATATGTTTACAAAATATGAGTTCAAAACACATAACCAGGGCGTTTTTGACATTTACACACCAGAAATGAAAAGAGCACGTCACAGCCATATCCTTACCGGACTTCCGGATACTTATGGACGCGGACGTATCGTAGGCGATTACAGACGTGTGGCTCTGTACGGTATTGATGCGCTGATCGAGGGCAAAGAGAAAGACTTTGCAGCAAGTGACCGTCAGGGTATGAGACGTTATGATTTCCAGCTTCGTGAGGAAATCGCAGATCAGATCCGCGCTCTTAAAGGAATGAAAGAGATGGCAAAGGTCTATGGTTATGATATTTCAGAGCCTGCAAAGAATGCTCATGAGGCATTCCAGTGGCTGTACTTTGGATATCTTGCAGCAATTAAGACCCAGAATGGTGCTGCAATGAGTGTTGGACGTATCTCCACATTCCTTGATATCTATATTGAAAGAGACCTTAAGAATGGCGTGATCACTGAGAAAGAGGCACAGGAGCTTGTTGACCACATGGTAATGAAATTCCGTATGGTTAAATTTGCAAGAATTGAGTCCTACAACCAGCTGTTCTCCGGTGACCCGGTATGGGCAACTCTTGAGGTTGCAGGTATTGGTGTTGACGGACGCCATATGGTTACCAAGAATGACTATCGTTTCCTTCATACTCTTGAGGATATGGGACCGGCTCCGGAGCCAAACCTTACTGTTCTTTATTCTTCCAAGCTGCCGGAAAACTTCAAGAAATATGCTGCTAATATTTCTGTTACAACAAGTTCTATCCAGTATGAGAACGATGATGTTATGCGTCCGGTATGGGGCGATGATTATTCTATCTGCTGCTGTGTATCTGCAACTGAGACCGGTAAGGAAATGCAGTTCTTTGGAGCTCGTGCAAACCTTGCGAAATGCCTCCTTTATGCGATCAACGGTGGTGTGGATGAGAAGTTAAAGACTCAGGTAGGACCGGAGTACAAGCCGATCACTTCCGAGTATCTTGATTATGATGAGGTTATGCAGAAATATGACCAGATGATGGACTGGCTGGCTCATCTGTATGTAGGAACTCTGAACATGATCCACTATATGCATGATAAATATTACTATGAGGCAGCTGAGATGGCGCTTATCGATACCAAGGTTGAGCGTTCTTTTGCAACAGGTATTGCTGGATTTTCACATGTAGTAGATTCTCTGTCTGCTATTAAGTATGCGAAGGTAAAAGCTATCCGTGATGAGGATGGAATTACCACTGATTTCCAGGTTGAGGGTGATTTCCCACGCTATGGTAATGATGATGACAGAGCAGATGAGATTGCAAGAAATCTGCTTTCCACCTTCATGGATAAACTGAAACACATCCATACCTACCGTGATTCCAAGCCAACCACTTCTATTCTTACCATTACTTCTAACGTTGTTTATGGTAAAGCTACCGGAGCTCTTCCGGATGGAAGAAAGGCTGGAGAGCCTCTGGCACCTGGAGCAAACCCATCTTACGGAGCAGAGCAGAACGGACTTCTTGCTTCACTGAACTCTGTTGCAAAGCTTGACTATGAGGATGCATTGGATGGAATTTCCAATACACAGACCATTAATCCGGAAGCTCTTGGACATAGTGATGAAGAGCGTACAGATAATCTGGTACATGTACTGGACGGATATTTCAACCAGGGTGCACATCACCTGAACGTAAATGTATTTGGCAAAGAGAAACTGATCGATGCTATGGAGCATCCGGAAAAAGAGGAGTATGCAAACTTCACTATCCGTGTTTCCGGTTATGCAGTTAAGTTTATCGATCTGACAAGAGAGCAGCAGCTGGATGTTATTGCCAGAACCTGCCACGACAGAATGTAAGTCTGATATTTTAAAATAGTATCGGCGAAACAAAAGGGCATGCAATACAATATATGTTAGAGGTTGCATGTCCTTTTTATAAATATGAATGCAAAGGAATTAGAAATGTTAAAAGGCTATGTTCATTCTCTGGAGAGCTTCGGGTCTGTGGACGGACCTGGAGTGAGATATGTGATTTTTCTTTCTGGCTGTGCTATGCGTTGTCAGTTCTGCCATAATCCGGATACCTGGAATATGACAGATGGAAAAGAGTACACTACGGATCAGCTTTTGAAGACAGCACTTCGGTTTAAGTCTTACTGGGGAGATAAAGGTGGTATCACGGTGAGCGGCGGGGAACCACTTTTGCAGATGGATTTTCTCACAGAGCTTTTCCGTAAGGCAAAGGAAGCGGGAGTCCATACTACTTTGGATACCAGCGGAAATCCTTATACGACTAAGGTGCCGTGGCATTCTAAGTGGCTGGAGCTGATGAAGTATACAGATCTTCTGCTTCTGGATATCAAGCAGATCAATGAGCAGGAGCATGTGAAGCTTACCGGGCAGACCAATACGAATATTCTTGCCATGGCCCGTGAGCTTTCGGATATGGGTAAGCCTGTTTGGATCCGGCATGTGTTAGTACCGGGGGGCAGTGACAAGGATGAGTATCTGCACCAGCTGGCGGATTTTATCCATACACTGAAAAACGTTGAGCGCGTGGAAGTTCTTCCGTATCATACTCTTGGCATTTTTAAATGGGAAAAGCTGGGGATTCCTTATCCGCTGGAGGGCGTGAAACCTCCAACGCAGGAGAGGATTGATAATGCCAGACGGATTCTTGGGGCGATTTAAGAGCGTGAAAGAAAGTAAATAAAACTCCTTAAGGGGAGGCCGTTGCGGACTGGAAATGAGTTTGCAATGGCCTCTTTTAAGTTGCTATTTAGTTGGTTAAAAGTTCTTCAGGAGGGACGCATTTGGACAATGTGTATTACTCACTCGCCGGCGCAACGCTGCAGCGAACTAATCGCTAACTGCGACTAATGCGTTCGGGAGAGCCCTCACGCATAAGTCTCCGTAAGCGCTGGATTTCGCTTACGCTAAGAGCGCGCCTGAAATGGCTCGCTGGAGTAATACACATTGCCCAAATGCTGTGTGTCGGCTGGAACTGAGGTTATTTAGGAACTTTTAACGAGGGGGAGGGGAAGTGATTGGTTTCCCGATACTTTCTTGACAATGATAGATTAGGTAAAACCAATAAAGCTGCGAAGTATCAACCATCTAAATGGGGTATCGAAGACACATAAAATAATATGTCAAGTTTTTGTTTGCAAAACAGCCTAAAAATTGTGCAAATACTTCATAGAAATTATAAAAGCCGCTAATTTCCAGCAAGTTTCCCATAAATTTTCGTTTCCGATACAGTATAGGGAAACCAGTCACTCACCCTCCCCACCTGTTGAAAGTTCCTACGTACAAATAAGTCCCAGCCAGTACACAGTATTCGGGCAATGGTGATTGCTCTAGCGAGCCATTTCAGGCGCGGTTTTAGCGTAAGCGAAATCCACTGCTTACGGAGACTTAATCGTGAAGGCTCTCCTGAACGATTTAGTCGCAGTTAGCAGTTAGTTCGCTGGAGCGTTGCGCCGGCGAGTGAGCAATCACCATTGTCCGAATGCGTCTGCCTTGAACAACTTTCAACACATTAAATAGCAATGATGTCTAGTGATTAGCAGACTGAAATGCGGATATTTCCTGTAAAAATCGTTGTCCGTATTTCTTAAGTTTGTTCTGTCCTACACCGGATACATTGAGCATTTCATCCTCATTCTGAGGAAGTTTACTGCACATATCGATAAGGGTTCTGTCGGTGAAGACGATGTAGGGAGGGACAGATTCTTCCTTGGCAATCTGGAGACGGAGCTGCCGCAAGGCTTCAAAAAGGGCAGAATTGCGGCTGGAGTTTGTGGCAGTGGAATCAGCGGATGAGCTTTCTGCGGAAGCGGAAAAACTGTCCTTTTTGAATGAAGTTTTGTGTTTCTTTGTGGTTGATATTTTCTCTTTTTCTTTAAATTTCTTTATTATGATCTTTGTATTTTTATTTTGTAAATCTTCAATATTTCCTGCTTTTAAAACACTGTATTCTCCTTCTGTCTGGATGATATATCCCATACGGATCATCTGGCTTATAAGGAGCCGGAGGTCGGCTTCAGTGCGGTTCTCTAACTGACCATAACAGTTGTAGGAGGTGGCGCCAATGTCCTTCAGACGGGCTTTTTTTGAGCCAAGGAGGGTGCCGATTACCAGAGCCTGGCCATAGCGGCCGCGCATTTCGGTGATGCAGCCGACTACCCATTTGGCATCCAGGGTCATATCCAGTTCTTCAAATTCCTGGTGGCAGTTGCCGCAATTATCACAAGGCTGATGTGTGGTTTCTCCGAAGTATTCCAGGATGTAATTGCGCAGGCAGGAGGTGGTCATACAGTAGCCTTCCATAAGTTGGAGACGGCGGGAATCCTGATGTTTTACCTGTTCAATTTCCTGAAAATCCATACCTTCGAAGTCTTTGCTTCCAAGAAGGAGTTTGCTGATCATCACATCCTGAGTGGAAAAGAGAAGGATACATTTTGCAGGTTCACCATCACGTCCTGCGCGGCCAGCTTCCTGGTAATAGTTTTCCATGCTCTGAGGCATGTTGTAGTGGATGACGAAACGCACATTGGATTTGTCGATTCCCATGCCAAAAGCATTGGTGGCAATCACAACCTGAGCGCGGTCATAGATGAAATCATCCTGACTTTTTTTGCGGATATCGTTGCTCATTCCAGCGTGGTAACGGGTTACAGAGACGCCTTGTTTCAATAATTTCTCATACAAAGTATCCACGTTTTTTCTGGTGGCACAGTAGATGATTCCGCTTTCGTTTGGGTGGGTTTCTATGTAATTTTGGATAAAGATGTCCTTCTGCTTTCCAGTGAGATGTTCCACTTGATAATAGAGATTTTCTCTGTCAAAACCAGTGACAACAACGTTGGGATTCTTCAGTTTCAGGATCCTTGCAATGTCATTTTTTACCACTTCTGTTGCGGTGGCAGTGAAGGCACTGATGATCGGATTGCCAGGCAGCTGTTCCACAAAATCTATGATTTTTAAGTAACTTGGACGGAAATCCTGTCCCCATTGGGAGATACAGTGGGCCTCGTCTACAGTTACCATGGAGATAGGAGTATGTAGCGCGAAGCTTAGAAATGAAGCTGTTTCCAGTCGTTCTGGTGCTACGTAAATAATCTTATAGACACCTCGCGCAGCGAAAGAAAGAGCCTTATTAATCTGTCCCTCAGTCAGTGAGGAATTAATATAAGCCGCGTGAATTCCTGCTTCATTCAGAGATTTCACCTGATCCTGCATAAGTGAGATCAGCGGTGAAACCACCAATGTAATTCCTGGCAAAAGCAGCGCTGGAACTTGATAACAAAGGGATTTTCCGGCCCCTGTCGGCATAATTGCCAGAGCATCTCTTCCACTTAAAATGGTATCTATAATTTCTCCTTGTCCTTCCCGGAAGGAATCATATCCGAAGTAAGTTTTTAAAATTTGTAAGGGAGATACTGGTGGAGTACCAGAATTCATTTCTTGTATATTCGAATTGTTTGTTGTCAATTTATTGACCTCCTGCGATGAAAATAGGTGACTGTTTAGTAGTTGCAAAGTTGCACACTTCGAGGGTGCTTTTAGTTTTTATCATATTTAATGTTGCGTGCATTGAGGTGCTTTTATTTTTTTATCATTTTTAATGCTGCCTGCGCCGTCTTGCCTGTAAGTTCTGTAATACTGGAAAGCACTGGCACATCTCCATATTTTCGGTTTTCATAAAACGCATAATAACATCCATATAGAATGTAAGTGAGCATAATATTAATGTCCTTGTCATCCCGATATTGAGGGTAAGCTCCAAACACCAGCTCCTTTAAAGCTGCTTCAATTTTCTGCACCAGGCATTTACTCCTGCTTCCCGAAAACAAAATTCCAATCAGCGAATCCTTTGCCAGAAACCCCATAAACAGTTCCCTGGAAAAAAAAGCAGTATCGTCCAGTACTCTCTCCGGATGAGTGAGATTCTCCATAATTGATACCACAACTTCCGTTTCCAATGTATCCGAGAGATGATAAATATCCTGATAATGTGCATAAAATGTAGATTTATTGATCTGCGCTTTCTCACACAACTCCTTAATCGTAATCCTCTCCAGCTCCTTATGAGAACGCAACTCTATAAAAGCATTTATAATACTCTGTCTGGTTTTTTCAATTCTAATATCCATATAGCGTTATCCTTTATTTTAATTTGCTATTTAGTTGATTAAAAGTTCTTCAATGCGGACGCATTTGGACAATGTGTATTACTCACTCGCCGGCGCAACGCTCCAGCGAACTAATCGCTAACTGCGACTAATGCGTTCGGGAGAGCCCTCACGCATAAGTCTACGTAAGCGCTGGATTTCGCTTACGCTAAGAACGCGCCTGAAATGGCTCGCTGAAGTAATACACATTGCCCAAATGCTGTGTGTCGGCTGGAACTGAGGTTATTTAGGAACTTTTAACGAGGGGAGGGGGAGTGATTGTTTTCCCGAAACTTTCTTGCCAATGATAGATTAGGTAAAACCAATAAAGCTGCGAAGTATTAACCATCTAAATGGGGTATCGAAGACACATAAAATAATATGTCAAGTTCTTTGTTTGCAAAACAGCCCTAAGAATGTGCAAATACTTCATAGAAATTATAAAAGCCGCTAATTTTCGGCAAGATTCCCATAAACTTTCGTTTCCGATACAGTATAGGGAAACCAATCACTCACCCACCCCACCTGTTGAAAGTTACTATGTACAAATAAGTCCAGCCAGTACACAGCATTCGGGCAATGGTGATTGCTCCAGCGAGTGAGCAATCACCATTGTCCGAGTGCGTCCGCCTTGAACAACTTTCAACACACTAAATAGGTTATAAAGAAATCCGACACATTTCAAAAAACGTTGGAAATCCAACTAATGTCGTTTTTCGTCGGTAGCAATTTTTCATTTACACAATTATACTTATTATACAGAGAAAAACAACTACTGTCTAATATCTTTTTATAATGAATGGGAGAGCAAAAACATGGATTTTTACAACTTTTATACAGGAAAAGAATTTGAAGCATATCAGTACCTTGGTGCTCACGTATGGGATGGCGGAACCACCTTCCGTACATTTGCCCCGGCAGCGCAGCGAGTATCTGTAATTGGTGAGTTCAACGGCTGGACAGAGACTCCTATGAACCGCGTTCATGATGGCAATTTCTGGGAATGTACCATAAATGATGTAGGCTCTGACCTGATGTATAAATACAGAATTTACCGTCAGGACGGCTCCTTCGTGGACCACGCAGACCCCTATGCTTTTTATAGCGAGATGCGTCCAGGCACTGCTTCAAAGACCTATGCTCTTGGCGGTTATGAATTTGGCGACAGCAAATGGCTGAAAAACCGCAAAGCAAGCTACGACAAACCAGTAAACATTTATGAAATGCATTTTGGCTCCTGGAAAAAACGAGGCGAAGGACAGGAAGACTGGTACACCTATGAGGAACTGGCACCGATCCTTATCACCTATTTGAAGGAACACGGCTATAATTATGTGGAGATCATGCCTCTCTGTGAGTACCCATGCGACGAATCCTGGGGATATCAGGATACAGGATATTTCAGTCCAACCTCCCGCTATGGTAAGCCGGAAGAACTGAAAGCATTTGTAGACCAGTGCCACCAGGCTGGAATTGGGGTCATTCTGGACTTTGTTCCAGTGCATTTTGCAGTGAATGATTATGCGTTGGCAGAATATGACGGAACAGCCCTTTATGAATATCCAAACATGGCAGTTGGCCGCAACGAATGGGGAAGCTGCAATTTTATGCATTCCAGAGGAGAAGTTTGCAGTTTTCTGCAGTCCTCTGCCTATTACTGGATGAATGAATTCCATTTCGATGGCCTTCGCATGGACGCAGTAGGAAATCTGATTTACTGGCAGGGGGACGCAAGCCGTGGAGAAAACCTGGCAGCTCTGAAATTTATCCGTACCATGAATCAGGGCTTAAAGGAAAGAATCCCTGACTGCCTCCTTTTTGCCGAGGATTCCACTCCCTATCAGGGTGTGACAAAGCCGGTATGGGAGGGCGGACTTGGATTTGATTACAAATGGGATCTTGGATGGATGCATGATACTCTGTCTTATTTTCAGGCAGATGCAAAAGAAAGACAGGAAAAATATCACAAGCTGACATTCTCTATGATGTATTTTTACAATGAGCGCTATATCCTGCCGCTGTCCCATGATGAGGTTGTCCACGGAAAGGCAACCATCGCCCAGAAGATGAACGGTGGTTATGACGGGAAATTTCCACAGGCAAGAGCTTTCTATATGTATATGTATGCGCACCCGGGTGCAAAGCTGAATTTCATGGGAAATGAGCTGGCACAGCTGAAAGAATGGTGCGAAAAGGATGAGTTGGACTGGATTTTGCTGAAATTCCCTGTTCATGAAGCATTTCATAAATTCATGGCAGATCTGAACCAATGCTATCTGAAGAACAGTGCTTTTTCCCAGAGAGATTTCAGCCAGGATGGTTTCTCATGGGTGGATTGCCATCAGGAGCAGAAGTGCATGTATCTGTTTGAAAGAATCAGTGGGGATCAGAAAATTTTGGCTGTGTTCAATTTCTCCGACGAAATCCAGGAATACACTTTGGAAAAAGATTATGACGGATATGAGCTTCTCCTTGCAAGTGATATGGTGAAATATGGCGGTAAAAAGCGCTACACGAAAAAAGAAAAGGTAATTACAGGCGGAAAAGCAGTATTTAAAATGGGACCATTTTCTGCCAGATATTATCTGGTGAAATAAGGAAAAGTATATAAATAAAAAAGACCTGTATCCGGATAAAATTCTACAATGATGGAACCTTGTCATTGGTTTTATCTGGAGTACAGGTCTTTATGATTGCTGCGTACAGCAGTCAATGAGCTTCTGTAATTGTAAGAAAATGCAATGCAAAAACGCAATGCGTATAATTTATTTACCAGGAGAGAGATGCTCCTTGATAGCGGTAAAGCTCTCTGGACTGATGACATGCTCGATACGGCATGCATCGGAGGTTGCAGTTTCCGGATCAACACCCAGACTGATCAGCCAGGAGGATAAAAATTCATGTCGCTCATAAATCATATCTGCAATCTTCTGTCCGGATTCGGTAAGATAAATATATCCTTCTGGAGTGACAGTGATATGGTTCTTTTCACGAAGGTTCTTCATAGCAACACTGACGCTTGACTTCTTAAATCCAAGTTCATCAGCAATATCAACGGAACGCACAACAGGTTTCTTTTTGCTGAGAATAAGAATGGTCTCCAGATAGTTCTCAGCAGATTCATTAGATTTCACGATAAATCACCTCAATTTCTTGCTTGTGTAGCAGTACAAGTATAATACCTATAGAATACCATAGTTTACCGTTTGGGGCAATTATTTTTTTGAAATAATCCCTGCTGTTCAATTCTGTGTTGCGGTTTGTAGTCAACAATCTGCCAGTTGTTTGTTATTGCTTATTGGTAACGTTCCGGTTACTGTTCACTCCGTGACCAGTAACGCGCTTTGCAATGCACAGAAAGACGAACCTTCTTGTGACAAGCACAAGAAGTAGCGTTTGCTGCGCAAACTTAATTCTCGGGTTTTCTGTGAACTTTGTTCTCAAAAACACCTCGCGGAATATTACCAGTGAACAGTAACACGTTCCGAACAGTAATACCATAAACAGTCATATTTTCCAATGACAAATTATTTTCCGGGTAGTATATTAAAACTAATGATCGTTTTCAGGGAGGTTTTTATTATGTACATTGCTTCAAAGGAACGTTACACCACAATGGAATACAACCGTTGCGGTGACAGCGGACTTATGCTGCCGAAGGTGTCACTTGGACTATGGCATAATTTTGGAGATACGTCTAAATTTGAGAATATGAGACAGCTGTGTTTTACAGCTTTTGACAACGGAATCACACAGTTCGATCTGGCGAATAATTATGGACCGGAGCCGGGGAGTGCAGAGATTAATTTCGGCAGGATTCTGAAAGAAGACCTGGGAAAATACAGGGACGAACTGATCATTACTACCAAGGCAGGATATGAAATGTGGGATGGTCCTTATGGAAACTGGGGCAGCCGCAAGTATCTTCTGGCAAGTCTTGACCAGAGCCTGAAGCGTATGGGACTGGAATATGTGGATATTTTTTACCATCATAGAATGGATCCGGAGACCCCTCTGGAAGAGACCATGGGAGCGCTGGCCAGTGCAGTGCAGAGCGGAAAAGCCCTGTATGTGGGACTTTCTAATTACGATGGAAAAACACTTTCACAGGCGGCGTCGATTTTGCAGGAAATGTATTGTCCTTTTGTGATTAATCAGAACCGTTATTCTATTTTTGACAGAACTGTGGAGAAAAATGGACTAAAAAAGACCACTGGAATTCTGAAAAAAGGTCTGATCACCTTCAGTCCTCTTGCGCAGGGACAGCTTACAGATCGCTACCTTAATGGTATTCCGGAAGACAGCCGTATCCGTACAGATGGCAGATTTTTGAAGGAAAGCAATCTGACGCCAGAGCGTTTGCAGCAGATCCGGGAGCTGAATGATATGGCTGCAGAGCGTGGCGAGAAGCTTTCGGAGATGGCTCTTGGCTGGCTGCTTGCACAGCAGGAGGTGACCAGTGTACTCATTGGAGCATCACGACCACAGCAGATCCTTGATAACATAAAAGCAATCCACTGTGCACCATTTACGGAGGAAGAGCTTGTGAGAATTGATGAAATTGCGGCTGAAAATACAGCCAGTACATCGTTTCGTAAATAACGATACCAATATACAGACAAGTCAATATGGTGGTTACTTAATATTCGATGTATTAGATAACAAGCATGAAATCCCAGATATATCCAGTAGCCTGACAGTTATGAACAGTATTACAAAGAAGCAGATAGGGCTTTTTACGAGACGAAGAAAAACAATTATATTTTGCATAAGGCGAGGGACAGAAAATGATAATTCGAAAGGGAACACAGGCTGACCTTGTATCAGTGGAACAGCTTTACAATGACATTCATACGGCAGAAGAAACAGGTCAGCAGACCATTGGCTGGATCCGTGGTGTGTATCCTACAAGAGCTACGGCACAGGCCGCATTAGATGCCAAGGACTTGTTTGTTCTGGAGGATGCAGGTAAGCTCCTGGGAGCGGCCAGAATCAATAAAGCGCAGGTGGATTCTTATGCAGAAGGCGATTGGGAATTCGCAGCCAGGGATGAGGAGGTTTGCGTCTTCACACTCTGGTAGTTTCCCCCTCCGCTTCTGGAAAAGGATATGGAAAGAAGTTTGTAAAGTTCTATGAGGATTACGCTTTAAGCCATGGCTGTCCGGAGCTTCGAATGGATACTAATGCAAGAAATGCCGTTGCAAGAGGGCTGTATAAGAAGCTTGGATATAAGGAAATTGGGATTGTGCCTACAGAATTTAACGGGATACCGGATGTGCAGCTGGTATTGTTGGAGAAGCACTTGTAATAGTTGAAATTCCCTTTTAGGAAAAAAGAAAAGAGAGCAGGCGAGTTTGTAGAGATACAGATTTGTCTGCTTTTTTATATAGAGTTCCATCCCCCCGGGGGGCTTGCGGAAGAAAACTGGTTTTGATAAAATTTTAACATTAGAGTTTAATGCGGAGGAATTACAAGTGGATAAATTACTGGATGAAATAGAGAGTTACTGGAGTACCCGGACGGAGGGGTATTCTGAGGTGAATGAAAAAGAGTTGAATGGGATGCAGAAAAAGGCATGGCTGGAGACTCTGGAACGCGGATTTTGGGGAAAAAGGTCTGGGAAAAATGAGGATTCAGAAAACAATTCTGTGGAAAAAGAAGTTTTCGAAGAAGAATTTTCCGAAAAACAACATACAGACAAATATAA
Organism: Ruminococcus sp. AM42-11; assembly: GCF_003480145.1. Classification (NCBI taxonomy): domain Bacteria; kingdom Bacillati; phylum Bacillota; class Clostridia; order Eubacteriales; family Oscillospiraceae; genus Ruminococcus; species Ruminococcus sp. AM42-11. Next base: position 53,269 of record NZ_QUIO01000004.1, read on the forward strand.
GGACCACCTGAGAATTCTGGATATCGGCACAGGTCCAGGCTTTTTCCCTATGATTCTTGCGGAAGCAGGATATCATGTAACAGCCATAGATTACACTCCGGGAATGCTGGAAAAGGCTGCAGAAAATGCAGCGAAATTTATCGGAGAAAAGAGCCGGAATATTGAATTTAAAAGAATGGATGCCCAGGCTCTGGAATTTGAGGACGAGAGCTTTGATGTGATTATTTCAAGAAATCTTACCTGGAATCTACCCCATCCGGAAATGGCTTATAAAGAGTGGCTTCGGGTGCTGAAAAAAGGTGGAAAGCTTTTGAATTTTGATGCCAACTGGTATGGATATCTCTATGATGATAAGAAGCGTGAGGCTTACGAGAACGACCGTAAAAATGTGGAAAAAGGAAGCCTGGATGACCATTATCTGTGCACAGATATTGACCGAATGGAGAAAATTGCTCTGCAGGTTCCGTTGTCGGAGACCAAGCGTCCGGGATGGGATGTGAAGGTACTGGAAGCGCTTGGAGCAGCGCAGATTCAGGTGAATGAGGACATCTGGCAGCAGGTATGGAGCGAGGAAGAGAAGCTGAATTATGGATCTACACCCATGTTTATGGTGGAGGCTGTAAAATAGAAAAAGATATTATCAGTGATATACAGAAATTTGTACGAATTTAAAGATAAGTAAAGCGGTGTTGGTTGTAAGAATGAAGTATTAGAGTATTTGAAGAATAGGATAAGTTTTTATTGGATCGTAAGGAAAATTATTTGTAAAGATATTATTGGAAAAGGTAGAAAATAATGAGTGAAATAATAAATATAGGCGGCTTAAGTGCCGCACCAGGGCAGCGTATCCATGGTTTTGTTTCCATTGGTAATGGAGAATTTTCTCTTCCTACAACAATTGTCAGAGGCGAAAAACCAGGTAAAACAGCTCTCATTACAGCTGGTATCCACGCTGGCGAATATGTGGGAATACAGAGTGCAGTAGAGCTTGGAAGAGACCTGAAAATTGAGAAAATGACAGGAACAGTGATTATTGTAAAGGTAGTGGCAAAGGAAGAATTTGAAAACCGCCACGGTTCTTTTTGCAGGGCGACAGGTGAGAATCTGAACCGCCTTTTTCCAGGAAAAAAGAAGGTACTGAATACGAAAAACTGGCTTATGCAGTAGTTGAAGAGCTGCAAAAGGTGGCAGATTTTTATATTGATCTTCACAGTGGTGATGACTATGAGAAGCTGACTCCCTATGTATATTATGCAGGCAAAGCAGCCCCGGAAGTGATGAAAATTTCCCGTCAGATGGCAGAGCAGGTGGATGTTCCTTACATGGTAAAATCTGAGGTATCATCGGGAGGAAGCTATAATTATGCAGCATCCTGCGGCATCCCTTCCGTGCTTCTGGAGCGGGGCGGAATGGGAGCCTGGGAGACTGAGGAAGTGCGTTCTATGAAACGTGATGTACGCAGTATTTTACGGTTCCTTGGTATTTATGACGGACATAGAAGTATGCGGAAATATTATCCGTTAAATGTAACGGATGTGCAGTATCAATCCGCCTCTTATACGGGACTCTGGTATCCCCAGAAGAAGGCAGGAGACCTGTTTACAGAAGGAGAAATTCTTGGCTATGTAAAGGATTATGAGGATAACATTCTGGAAACCTGTACCTCCTATGGGGACGGAGTAATCCTGTATCAGACTGGTTCCCTACAGGTGATTAAGGATGGTCCGATGGTAGCTTACGGTCGGATCAGCTACGAGGAAGACGACCGAAAAGAGAAGATTGCAGCTTACTGGACAAAGCGAAGCGACAGTTTCCTGGAGCAGAGAAGAGCAGAATTACATAGTCCATTAGCTGGTAGATGGCTGGAAGAAATTGAGAAATATCTGCCCCAAAAGGCGTTAAGTTCTGAAGAAAAAGCTCAGAAACTTACCGATAAAAAATATTTGAATAACGGAAAAAATACAGAACCTGTAATTGAGGATGAAAGCAAAGAAAGAAAAGAAGCAGTCATAGAAATTAAGGAAAAAGAGACTGATAATGGTAAGCTTAGAATCTTAGATGTGGGCTGCGGAACCGGCTTTTTTACCATCCTTCTTGCAAAACAGGGGCACCATGTAACCGGCACCGATCTTACTCCGGACATGATCGCAAACTCCCGGATTCTTGCTAAAGAAGAGCAGGTAAGCTGTGATTTCCAGGTGATGGATGCAGAGCATTTAAGCTTCCGGGACGAAAGCTTCGATGTAGTCATTTCCAGGAACCTGACCTGGACCTTACCAGAGGCAGCACAGGCCTATAAGGAGTGGACAAGAGTGTTAAAACCAGGTGGACTTCTTCTGAATTTTGATGCCAACTATGGTGCTACAAACTTTGCCGAAACCTCCGGCCTTCCGGAAAATCACGCCCACAACCAGCTTGGAAATTCCCTGATGCAGGAGTGCGAAGATATCAAACGTCAGCTGCCCATCAGTTCTTACCTCCGCCCGGCCTGGGACGTGGAAGAGCTTGGAAAAACAGGAATGGAGCAGATTTCCATTGATCTGGGGTTGAGCAGACGGGTTTATAAAGAGAAGGATGAATTTTATAATCCAACTCCGATGTTTGCCATTGCAGCAAAGAAAGCATAAAAGCGGAGCGTATGCTTCACGATATGCGAATTGAGTAGGTTATGGGAGTGCAACGGACGAAACAATCCGCAGGTATCATAGTTATACAAGCCTGAAAAATATATGGTGACATAAAAATGTGCCCGGAATTTATTTCCCAGGCACATTTTTTGGAAAAAGGGATATCAAAATAAAAGAAAGTTATCAAATCACATAATCCGAACTTGTCATATGGAGGAATGCCATTGTTTTCTCACTCTTGGGCTGTGAGAAGAACTCTTTGGATGGTCCCTCTTCTACGATAACACCGTCCTCCATGTAGACTACCCAGTTGGCAACTTTTCTGGCAAAATCCATTTCGTGGGTGACTACGACCATGGTGGTTCCTTCGTCGGCAAGCTTTCTCATAACATCCAGAACCTCGCCGGTAAGTCTTGGGTCAAGGGCGGAGGTTGGTTCGTCGAAGAGAACTACTTCCGGATTGTAGGCGATGGCTCTTGCGATAGCTACACGCTGTTGCTGCCCACCGGAAAGCTGGTCCGGATAGAAGTTGGCGCGGTCTGCCATGCCTACTTTTTCCAGCATTTCCATAGCTTTTTTCTTCGCTTCTTCCGGAGAATTCTTACGGGCAATGGTAAGACCCTCCAGTACATTGTCAAGTGCTGTTTTGTTGCGGAAAAGATTGTATCCCTGGAAGACAAAGCCCATTTTCATTCGTAACTGCCGGATTTCTTTCCTGGTCACAGCAGTGATATCTTTATGGAAATCATCAAAGGTGATTTCTCCTTTATCTGCCTGTTCCAGAAAGCTGATACAGCGGAGAAGTGTTGTCTTTCCAGAACCGCTGTTTCCCAGAACTGCGATCACAGAACCTTTTTCAACTTTGAAATCAACACCTTTTAATACTTCGTTTGTCCCGAATTTTTTATGGATATTCTTTACTTCCAGCATATTTTTTTCTCACATTCTTATATAGAAATTTGGTAATTGATAACAGGGTATTATGAAGAAGCTTAAAAGTCTTTCTTCTGTAGTAAATGATATAAAATACGAGTTGTTCACATATGGTGATGCTGCCGAAGGCGACATTGATTATACTTCGATCTTTAAAATATCATTAAAGTAGTTATTGGCAACCATTAGCACACCCATAGCTGTGATAACTACGATTTCTTCTTCTGTGAATTCTTCTTTTAATTCAGTATAGATTTCATCCGGAATGTTTTTCGGATCTTTTGCAAGAGCGCGGCCAAAAGAAATAAGTAATTCTTCCTTCTTTGTAAATTGAAAATTGTCGAAATCAATACCATTATCTTTCAGAAGCTTTCTGAAATAAGTACTGCATACCAGGCAGTCATTTTCTTCGGAAATTGCATATTCAAAGAAGTCACCGGCTCTTTTTCCAATCAGTCTCTGCAGCTCCCGGTCAAGGGTGTAGGAGCTGTCTTCGATGGCTTTGAAGGCTTCTGCATTATGGAGAAGAGTAAGCTTTTCATTAGTGAGCCTATAGCCCTGTGCAAGATGGTTTCTGATTACTTCTTTCTCTTTTTCCCCTGCTGTTTCCGGGTCGATTTTTGAAATATAAGACATAATTATTCTCCTTTCACTGGCGTAGGAGCATTCCATACCAGCTTTTTCTCAAAATAGTTTTGTACCCATGTAAGGACGGTACAGATTATAAGGTAAATAACAGCAGCCTCGCAGTACAGGGCGAAGGGCTCGTAGGTTCTGGCGGCAATCTGCTGTGCGGTGGTGAACAGCTCCACAACTGTGATACTGGAGGCAAGGGAAGTGTCCTTGGTAAGTCCGATCAGTGAGTTAAACAGTGGTGGAAAAGCGATTCGGAATGCCTGGGGCATTACAATCCTGGTCATGGTCTGGCGGTAACTCAGACCCACCATATAAGCAGCTTCTGTCTGTCCTTCTGGTACCGCCTGGATCGCAGATCGGAAAATCTCAGCGTTGTAAGCGCCAAGGTTCAGGGCAAAGGCGATCACAGCGGATGGAAAAGCGTCCAGGATAATTCCTACAGACGGCAGGCCAAAGAAGATGATGAACAGCTGTACAATAAGTGGGGTTCCGCGGAAGACCCATATGTAAAATCTTGCGAACTGCTTCAGTCCTTTTACATTGGCAATCTGTACCAGGGCCAGAAAAAGGGCGATGATGCAGCCAAAAACAAAGGATAATAAGGTAAGGGGGATTGTAACTTTTATTCCGGGTATGAGAATCCTGGTGAAAGAAGATACCAGAATCCCTGCTAAACGTTCACTCATAATTGTTTCCTTTTACTTTCAATTGTTGGATGATTGTCTGTTGTTCTGGACAACAGCTGTGGAAAAGTAATTAGTTTTCATCAGTGCTTTCTGTTGTTGCATCCTCAGAAGCGGTGTCTGTATTTGCTGTATTTTCATCCTGTGGCTGTGTGAAGTCTGTGCCGAAGTAATCCTCAGAAAGCTTGCTTAAAGTTCCGTCTTCTTTCAGTTCGTCAATAGCGTTCTGAACTGCATCATATAAAGCTGTTTCCCCTTTCTTGATCGGGACAGCGTAGGTATCCACAACGTCCGGGATTACGAAAGCAACTTTCAGATTTGCATCCGGGTGCTGCTGAAGGTATTCATTGAATACAACAGAGTTAAAGGTTGTGAAGTCGGCACGTCCGGATTCAATCAGGGAAACCGCTTCGTCTGCTGTACTGATCTGAACCAGAGATGCACCGGCATCCTCCAGAATATCAAGGTAAGCGGTTGTAGCAGTGTTTGCTACTTTTTTGCCATCCAGGGAAGCCATATCTACGATATCATCATTGTCCTTGGCTACTACGATCTGCTGTGTGATGTAGAAATATGGTCCTGCGAAATCGTATTTCTCTTCACGCTCAGGGGTGATACTTACTGCATTAATTACTGTGTCCAGACGTCCGCTGTCGATTCCTGCAAGAAGTGAATCCCAGTCAGATTCTGTGAAATCTGCTTCCACACCAAGCTTGTCTGCAATTGCCTTTGCTACCTCCACGTCAAATCCGGTAAGCTCTCCGTTGTCGTCATGATAGGTGTATGGAGGATAGGTTCCTTCCACACCGACTTTCAGTTTTCCTGATTCCTGAATCTGTGCAAGCTCGTCATCAGCTGCATAAGCCATACTGCATGTTGCCAGAACTCCTGTTAATACTGCTGCAATTCCTAAAGTCAAGATGCTTTTTTTCATAATTGTATCCTCCTCTTATTTTGTTTCCTATTTAGTAACTAGGATTAATATGGATTGAATGATAGCATAGAAATCTGGTCTTGTCTAATATGGAATAAAGATAGCTGGCTATAGGAAATGCCTATAACCTGCTTAAATTGAAAGTACACAGCTTGACTTAATAGGAAGATATGGTAAAGTGGAAGAAAGAAATCTGGTGGGAGTGAGGCTTGATAATTCTCTTTGGATCAAGGGCGCGTGGAGATTTCAAAAGGACGAGTGACATTGATCTTGCAGTCAGTGGAGGGGATTTTTGCAGATTTGCGCTGGATGTAGATGAGGAAACATAAAAACAGAACGAAAGCAGATGTAAAAAGACTGAAGTTTTCGCCGGAGAGGGAATAGCTATGTTAGATCTGAAGCAACTGAAATATTTTATAGTGTGTGCTGAAACTGGCTCTATCAGCGAGGCTGCCAAGCTGCTTTATACAACCCAGCCCAGTGTGAGCAAGGCAATCAAAGCGCTGGAGGAGGAAATGGGAATTGTATTGTTTGAGCGTATGCCAAGGGGAATTGCGCTTACGGCGAAAGGCCGGGAGGCATACCGATATGCGTGCAGGATCATAAATGATTCCCGGATACTGGAAGAGATGAGCCATGGGAATATGGCAAAATATCTACGGATTTCATTGAATCCCAGTTCCTGGTTTACGAATCAGTTTGTGGAGTTTTATAAGGAAAATTATGACAAGGATTATCATTTTGAAATCTATACAGCCGGTGTACGCACGGTCATGGAACGTGTTCGGGATTACCTTTCAGATATTGGCTTTGTATACGTGATGGAACAGCAAAAAAAGGAATTCCAGTATGAGCTGGCGAAAAACAAGCTGGTTTTTACCGTTATGCAGGAAAGTACGGCGACATTTTATCCGGGAAAGTTGAATATATTGGATCAGGAAGCAGCTGACAGAGAGAATGCACAGACCGTAAATATGGAAGCGATGAAGAACTTCCGATTTATCCAGAACTTCCGTGATGAGTTTCTGGAATTGGGAGAGAAAGAAAAACGTAGTGTGTTCAGCTGGGAAAATCTGAATGTTTCCGTTATTACAAACAGCGACTACATTATGGAAAAGATGTTGAAAGAGACCGGACTTTGCAATATCAGCGGCAGTTATCTTTCCAATGATAAAAAGGCAGCAAACAAAGGCATTCCGCTGGAATTCAAAAACAATAAGGTGGTTTTCGGATACATCAGAAGAAAGAATGACGAGACGGATGAGCTGATGGAGGAATTGCTGGGATTTTTAAGGGAAAAATTGAAGCTGGAGAATGGCAGCTGAATATGAGAGGGATAAAAGAAAAACGAAGCAGAATCGGCTAAAGGAATGTGTGCCGGTCTTCGAAAATAGAGAAAAGGTATTCCTGAAAATTGAAAATATATTCCAAATAAGAATAGCTTATAACCCCCCGGGCGGGTTGTAGGCTGTTTTTTATTTTGCTAAACTACACCAAGGGATGAAAGAATGAGTAAAAACCTACTTGTACAGTATGGAATGGAGACAATTAAATGAAAAAATATGCAATCAAACGTATCCTTCAGCTGATTCCCATTCTGTTTGCAATTACTTTTCTGTCATACGGAATGATGCGTATTGCAGGAAGTGATGTTGTAACACAGAAAATGGAGAACACGGGAGGCGTAGTATCAGAAGCTACGTTGGATGCGGCAAGAGAACAGCTGGGTCTGGATAAGCCATTTTTAACCCAGTATTTTGTATGGCTTAGAAAACTGCTTTGTGGAGATATGGGGAACAGCTATGTATCAGGATTTTCGGTCTTTGATACTTTTATATCAAAACTGCCGGCAACCCTGCTTCTTACGGCTACTTCCATTCTGCTTACTATTATTATTTCGATTCCTTTGGGAATTTTGTCTGCGGTGAAGCAGAATACAATTGCTGATTACCTGATTCGTTTCTGCAGTTTTATAGGAAACAGTCTTCCTAATTTCTTTGTATCACTTTTGCTTATGTATTTTCTTGCAATCCGGGTCAGGATTTTCCCTGTTATTGCCAAGGATGTGAGTCTGAAAAGTGTTGCAATGCCGGCCATAACCCTGGCCATTGCCATGTCTGCGAAATATCTGCGGCAGGTAAGGGCTACTGTGTTAGATGAGCTGAGTAAGGATTATGTAGCAGGCGCCCGTGCCCGTGGGGTGAAGTTTTCTGTTACCTTATGGAAAAGTATTATGAAAGCATCCCTGGTTACGGTCATTACCCTGTTAATGCTGTCAGTGGGAAACCTCCTTGGCGGTACGGCAATTGTGGAGTCCATCTTCATGTGGGACGGTGTTGGAAAAATGGCAGTAGATGCTATTTCCATGCGCGATTATCCCATTATTCAGGCGTATGTTATGTGGATGGCAATCATTTATGTGCTGGTGAATCTGCTCACAGACCTGTCTTACCGGTTCCTTGATCCGAGAATCCGTCTGGGAGGTGCGAAGCAGTGAGTGTAAAAAAAATGGACGAAGTGCCAGAAAAGAAAACGGAAAGTAAAATACTGGTAAAGATGGGTAAGAAAGAACAAGGTAGATGTCAAAAAGAAAGTGTAGTGCTGAAAAATGGGCAAAGCACAGATAATGGAAAGCACGTAACCGTGCGTGTGCAGAGGATTAGAAAGATCCATATAAAACAAAAGCTGATAATTTTCAGCGTTCTGGCTGTCTGTCTTGTAGTCCTGGCAGTTTTTTCAGACCATCTCTGTCCTTATGACCCTTACGCCCAGGATCTTTCCAGCGCCCTTCAGGCACCCAGTCTTCAGCATCCAATGGGGACAGATACTTATGGCAGGGATATGCTGTCCCGGGTGATCAGCGGAGCAAGAGCCAGTATTTTTTCCACTTTTATACTGGTGGCTGTGATTTCCATTTTTGGTACGATTGTGGGATTATGCTGTGGCTATTATGGCGGAATTCTGGATTCTGTTATGATGAGAATTTCTGATGTCTGTCTGGCATTTCCAGGGCTGGTGTTTGCAATGGCGATCGCGGCCATTCTTGGGGGAGGTATCCAAAATGCTATTATTGCGCTGGCAGTGGTCAGCTGGCCAAAGTATTCACGTATAGCCAGAAGTCAGACACTGGCTTTGAAAGAGGAACCTTACATCCATGCGGCGATATTGGCTGGGGACAGCTCTGCTCAGATCCTTGTTAGACATGTTCTTCCCAATATGATCGGACCGGTTCTGGTAACAGCTATGCTGGATATTGGAACCATGATGATGGAGCTTGCAGGACTTTCCTTTCTGGGTCTTGGAGCGCAGATTCCAATGGCTGAGTGGGGAAGCATGATGAGCGGTGGACGAAGTATGATCCAGACATATCCATGGGTGGTTCTGTCGCCGGGAATTGCGATTTTTATATCGGTGGTTATTTTTAATCTGCTGGGAGATACCGTCCGGGATTACCTGGATCCGAAGAATAGCCGGATCAAGTGATGCGAGACAGTCAGAGGCTGAAATACGCGGCTTCCAAAACACAATTTTGGACTCTTTTGTGCTGTCAAAGCGGAAATGAAATATGTAAGCTTTGGAAAAAAGCATGTTAAATATAAGAGTATGAATAAACACGAGGAGGAATGTAAATGAAAACAAAGAAGATTCTTGGAATTGCACTGGCTGTCTGTATGACAATGGGATTAACTACAGTGCCCGCAATGGCGGAAGATAAGAAAACATTTGTATTTGGTGATACCACCTTTAATGCGGAGAATGAAGAAGCGGATATCAATCCACAGAACACCTACGCCGGCTGGGCCTGCATCCGCTATGGTGTCGGCGAAACCCTGTTCCGCTATTCTGATACCATGGAAATTGAACCATGGATTGCCAAAGAATATGAAAATGTAGATGAGCTGACCTGGAAAATTACTTTGAACGATGGTGTTGTATTTTCCAATGGGCGTGTCTGTGATGGACAGGCGGTAAAGGAAAGCCTGGAGTCTCTGGTTGAAAATCATGAAAGAGCAGCGGGGGACCTTTGCATTGACAGTATTGAGGCAGATGGAAATGTGGTTACCATTAAGACCACAGAGCCGAAACCGGCATTGATTAACTATTTAAGTGATCCCTATGGCTGTATCATTGATGTACAGGCCGGAATTACAGACAATGGAATTGTAATCGGCACGGGTCCTTATGTGGCTACAGATCTGGTAACGGACGATCATCTTACACTTGTAAAAAATGAAAACTACTGGAATGGGGATGTAAATGTGGATGAAATCACGGTTCGAACCATTTCCGATGGAGATACACTGGCATTTGCACTTCAGGCAGGTGAAATCAATGCTGCCTATGGTATGGCATATGCAAGCTATCCTTTATTTGAGAATGATGATTTTACGTTCTCCAGTGCTGCAACAAGCCGCGCATTCTATGCATGGATGAATTTTGAAAGTACGGTAACTTCTGATCCGGCAGTCCGCAAGGCAATTGCCATGGGAATTGACAAAGAGAGCTTCGTATCCGTACTTCTGAATGGATACGGATATCCGGCAGTTGGTGCATTCCCGGATACTTTTTCATTTGGCGGACAGAATCTGACTACAGAGAGCTATGATCCGGATGGAGCCAAAAAGGTTCTGGAGGATGCAGGCTGGATTGATTCCGATGGTGACGGAATCCGTGAAAAGGATGGCGAGAAGCTTGTAATCCGCTGGCTTACCTATCCAAGCCGTCAGGAGCTTCCGCTGCTGGCAGAATCAGCCCAGGCAACTCTGAAAGAGATTGGTATGGATGTTCAGGTTAACTGCACATCTGACAGCAATACCATCCGCAAAGATCCTGCGCAGTGGGACGTATACGCAAGTGCCATGGTAACAGCCCCAACAGGAGATCCGGAGTATTTCTTCACAACCTGTGCTCTGGATAACTCTGTTTCCAATAATGGACATTATCACAGTGATAAGCTGGAAGAGCTTGCAAAAGAGATGGGAAAAGAATTTGATGTAGAAAAACGTTCCGAACTGGGAATTCAGATGCAGCAGACCGTTCTGGACGACAACGCTTATGTGTTCTGTTCTCATCTTAAAATGAGCATGATCATGCAGTCAAATGTAACCGGTCTTGTGGCCCATCCTTGTGATTACTATGAGCTGACAGCAGATCTGGATATTAACTAAGGAAAAATACGCTTTGTGAGTTTGACCTGCCTATGGTGTAAATGAGAGCCAGCTGCCATGTATGGATAATACAGGCAGCTGGCAGAAATATTTTTTGGATATCAAGGAGGAGTTTGCGCGACAATGGAGAATAAAATACTGACCTATGATTCGGTGGAGATATCCTTTGATGGGGAAGCGGTAGTCCATGATGTAAGCTTCTCACTCACACCGGGCGAAATCCTGGGGCTTGTAGGAGAATCCGGAAGTGGTAAAAGTACACTGATCAAAGCTGCTATGGGACTTCTTGGTTCAGGAGGCCTGGTAACCAGAGGCGACATCTGTTATATGGGACAGAATATTCTGGATATTTCAGAGAAGGAAAAAAGAAAAATCCGGGGAGCAGGAATCGGCATGATTTTTCAGGATGCAGGAGCCTCTCTTTGCCCTATCCGTACGATTGGTGACCAGATTTATGAGAGTATGCGCGCCCATAAGAAAGTGAGCAGAAATGAAGCAAAGGATCGTGCCATGGAATTGTTTGAAAAGCTGAATTTTAAAGACAGCCAGCGCGTGTGGGACAGCTATCCCTTTGAATTATCCGGTGGAATGAATCAGAGAGCAGGGATTGCCATTTCCATGCTGATGAATCCACCGATTCTTTTGGCAGACGAACCTACAAGTGCACTGGATGTATCGGTTCAGCGTCAGGTAGTAAGAGAAATGTTAAAGCTCAGGGAATTGTTTGGAACAGCAATTATAATTGTAACCCACGATATTGGTGTAGTTCGGGCAATGGCGGATACCGTTCTGGTTCTGAAGAATGGAAAAATGGTGGAATATGGAGAGGCAAAAAAGGTGTTGAACCATCCACAGGATCCATATACGAAGAAGCTGCTGGCAGCAGTTCCAAGGCTTAAGAGAAAGGAAAGATCATGAACACACTTTTGGAAGCTGAACACTTAACGAAGGTATTTGCGCAGAGGGGAAAAGAGCCTTTTAAAGCTGTGGATGACGTAAGCTTTTCTTTGCAGGCAGGAGAAACACTTGGAATCGTTGGCGAATCCGGCTCCGGAAAAAGTACACTGGCGAAGATGATCACAAGGCTGACGGATATTACAGATGGTACTTTGAAATTCCAGGGAAAAGACATTACGAAATTGAAACAGAGCCAGTTGAGGGACGTATATGGAAATATCCAGATGGTTTTTCAGAATCCGGCAGGTTCCTTTGACCCGAGAAGAACTTTGGGGGATGGAATCGGAGAGAGCCTTCGAAATCGCGGCATGAAGAAGGCCGATATCGCAATAAGGGTGAAAGAACTGCTGGAACAGTGCGGACTTGAAGAAGAACTGGCTAAAAGATATCCACATGAGGTCAGTGGAGGACAGTGCCAGAGAGCTGCAATTGCAAGGGCACTGGCAGTGGAACCGAAGGTGCTGATCTGCGATGAAGCTACCAGCTCACTGGATGTGACCATTCAGAAGCAGATCATGGAGCTTCTGGAAGAGCTGAAGGATACACATGGCTTATCCTTTATATTTATCTGCCATAATCTTGCACTTGTACAGAGCTTCTGCGATAAGGTGCTGGTTCTGTATGACGGAAAAGTGGTGGAGAGCGGGAAGCCGGATGATATTATCAATGAGCCGAAAGAGGCGTATACAAAGAAGCTGGTGGATGCAGTATTTGAGTAAAATAAGCACAGAAGAAAGCCCTGCCGGGCAGGATTGCACTGCGATGAAAGGGGAGTTGCCGTTCGAGGCAACCCGCCGCAGTCGGAGAATCCTGCAAGCAGGATTTTTTTTTCTTGAAATTTCCTTGTAAGATATTCCATAAAAGCAGAAAAATATGCAAAATGGGAATGGGTAAATATCCCCCTGGGGAGCTTGTGATACCTGTTGATTCTGGTACAATAGGTTTCAGCAGCAAGGCAGAAAACGCCTGAAATGCGAATTTTTATACATAGTTACATGTAACACCTCCACTCATTATTACATGTAAATACAGACCTTCTATAGAAAGACAGTTATAGGACAAAAGCTTATAACTGCCTTTCTTATCTGGAGCGTATTTGAAAAAAATTCCGCAGTCTGCACGCCCCACTTTGCGGTATATTTCACCCGGATTCGGGAAAAATCTCCACAAATTGTGATGTGCATCTTGCAGAAAGCCTTTTTCAGACACGCTCTGAGAAGAAATGAGGGATGGAGAAAAAAGAGTCAGTAATCTTCAGAAAATAATATTTCTGCTGATAATAAAAACAAGAGGGAGAACTGCTATGAAAATCAAGAAAGTAATCAGTTTATTATGTACAGCGGCCATGCTGCTGGCTGTACCAGCCGGGAATGTTTATGCGGGTGCGGAGGATCAGTCTGTGGTAGTTACAATGCCAACCACATCAGAACCGGAATCCGGTTTTGATCCGGCTTACGGATGGGGAGCCGGAGAGCATGTTCATGAGCCATTGATCCAGAGTACCCTGGTTCGTACCACCAAGGACCTTGGAATTGAAAATGACCTTGCCACAGAGTATTCCTGTAGTGACGATGGTCTTACCTGGACTGTAAAAATCCGTGATGATGTGAAGTTTACAGATGGAGAGCCATTGACCGCCTCTGATGTTGCTTTTACCTTTAATACCTGTCGTGATGAAAGCTCTGTAAACGATTTTACCATGTTGAAGGAAGCGGTTGCAGTGGACGATACGACGGTAGAGTTTCATATGAATGAGCCATATTCCATTTGGCCATACACCATGGCAATTGTAGGAATCGTACCAGAGCATGCCTATGATGAAAATTATGGACAGAATCCAATTGGTTCCGGACGTTATATTATGAAGCAGTGGGACAAAGGACAGCAGGTTATTTTTGAAGCAAACCCGGATTACTACGGAGAAGAACCAAAGATCAAAAAACTGACGGTGCTGTTTATGGAAGAAGATGCAGCCATGGCAGCGGCAATGTCCGGACAGGTAGATGTAGCTCACACAGCAGCCTCTTACAGTGACCAGGAAATTGACGGGTATGAACTCCTGAGTGTGGCAACTGTGGATAACCGTGGCTTTAATCTTCCTTGTACAGAACCAGAAGAAAAAGACGGTATCACATATGGAAACAGTCTGACTTCCGATGTGAAGGTACGACGTGCAATTAATCTTGCTATTGACCGGGAAGAGATGATCAAAAATGTACTCAATGGTTATGGAACAGTAGCCTATAGTGTTTGCGACAAAATGCCATGGTACAACGAGGAGGCTGTTACAGAGTATGACCTTGATGCAGCGAAGGCTCTGATGGAAGAAGCAGGCTGGATAGAAGGCGATGACGGAATAAGAGAAAAAGATGGGGAAAAAGCAGAGCTTACCATTATGTTTTCAAATGGAGATTCTGTGCGCCAGGCACTTGCAGAAGACTCTGCGAATCAGCTGCGTGAGCTGGAATTGATGTAACTACTTCTGGTGTTGGCTGGGATACCGCCTACGATCAGGCACAGTCAGAACCGCTTATATGGGGATGGGGAGCACATAGCCCTATGGAGCTTTACAATATTTATCACACCATCAAAGATACCGGAAGTGCGGAATATTCTCCATATGCAAATGAGACAGTTGACAAATACATGGACGAAGCACTTGCAAGCAGCAACCTGGAAGAATCCTACGATCTCTGGAAAAAAGCCCAGTGGGACGGAACCACAGGAATTACACAGGAAGGGGATATTCCGTGGATCTGGCTGTGCAATATTGATCATCTTTATTTTGTACGTGATGGTCTGAAAGTGGCAGATCAGAAATTACATCCTCATGGCCATGGCTGGTCTATTGTAAACAATGTTGACCAGTGGGAGTGGGAATAAAGAAAGCAATAAGGAATGCTTTTTGTACTTGTATCAGGTATGAAGAGTAAGAAAAAACGAAACGGATAAATTAAGATGAAACGCATAGGTATTTATGTAGGAAAGAACCTGCTACGAATCATATTACTGCTTTTTGCAGTAAGCATTCTTACCTTTGCCCTTGTATCAGCTTCCCCCATTGACCCGTTACAGGCCAATGTGGGGCAGGCTACTCTGGGCAGTATGAGTGAAGAACAAAAAGAAAAGCTGCGCTCCTACTGGGGCGTGGATGAACCGCCAGTGCAGAGATATCTGAACTGGCTGAATGCATTTATAAAGGGAGATGGAGGAATTTCTCTGTTATACCGGCAGCCGGTGACAAAGGTCATTGCAGTGAAGCTGGGAAATTCTCTTTTTCTTATGGGACTGGCGTGGGTGGTTTCCGGATTTGTGGGCTTCCTTCTGGGAGTACTTGCAGGGGTGTTTCAGGGCAGGCTGCCGGATAAGATCATAAAAGGTTATTCACTGGTGATTGCCAGCACTCCTTCTTTCTGGCTGGCACTTTTGCTACTGATCATTTTTGGAGTCTGGATGAAAATCCTTCCCATTGGACTTAGTGTTCCTATTGGAGTAGAAGCCAGCGGTGTTTCCTTTTTGGACAGAGTGCGTCATGCCATTCTTCCGGCAGTCACTTTAAGCATAACCGGAATTTCGAATATCACATTACATACCAGGGAAAAAATGATTGATATAATGGAAAGCGATTACATCCTTTTTGCAAAGGCGCGGGGAGAGAAAACCGGAAGCATCATTTTTCACCATGGCATTCGTAATGTGCTGCTTCCGGCCATGACCCTGCAGTTTGCATCTGTCAGTGAGATCATAGGAGGTTCGGTTCTTGTGGAGCAGGTATTTTCCTATCCGGGACTGGGACAGGCGGCTGTAGCGGCGGGAACTGGCAGTGATGTGCCTCTTCTTATGGGGATTACATTAATAACAGCAGCCATTGTTTTTCTGGGAAATTTCCTGGCAAATGTACTGTATGGAGTTGTTGATCCCAGAATCCGGAAGGGAGGGCTGGGACTATGAGTGAAGGTGTAATGAAAAACAATTGTTCAAAGGGCAGCCCGGGAGTCGTGGAAAAGCAGGGGAAAAGGCTGAATCAGCGGCAGAAAGCAAGGATTTTGCTGATTTTTTCTGTAGCTTTTCTGGCGGTGACAGCCATACTTGGAGTGGTGCTTCATGATGCCGCTATGGTGACTGATTTTTCCAGAAAAAATATTGCTCCCTGTCTGAAATATCCTTTTGGTACGGACTGGCTGGGCAGAAATATGTTTTACCGTACTCTTACCGGTTTATCTATGAGTATTCTTATTGGCGTGCTGGCAGCAGGTGTAAGCGCAGTTATGGCACTGATTCTTGGAATTTGTGCAGCAACTCTTGGAAAAAAGGTGGACTCTGCCATCTCTTTTGCAATTGACACTGTTATGGGAATTCCGCATATTCTGCTGTTGATCCTGATTTCCTATGCTATGGGAAAAGGGCTGAAGGGAGTGATTGCAGGTGTGGCGCTGACGCACTGGACATCTCTGGCAAGGCTGATTCGAGGAGAGGTTATGCAGCTTCGGGAAAGTGAATATATTCAGATTGCAGGAAAGCTTGGGCTGGGCAAATGGGAGATTGCGAAAAAACACATAGTTCCCCATGTTCTGCCCCAGTTTATTGTTGGGCTGGTATTGCTTTTCCCACACGCAATTCTTCATGAGTCCAGTATTACATTTCTGGGCTTTGGGCTTTCCACGGAGCAGCCGGCGATTGGAGTTATTTTATCAGAAAGTATGCGCTATCTGATCATGGGCAAATGGTGGCTGGCTGTATTTCCTGGAATGATGCTGGTTCTTACGGTTGTGCTGTTTGAAAAAGGCGGTACAGCTCTTCGTCAGCTTCTGGATCCGGGAAGTGTTCACAAATAGAGAATAGCAGGAGGGACTGTCCGGTAAGAGACAGCAGCGTATGAAAAAATATGAGTTGTACAAATAAGAAAAAAATACTGGAAATAGAAGAGCTTTCCGTTTCCTTTCTCCAATATAAAGGGAAAACCAGCAGACAGAGCTGGCTTCCCGTGATTTCAGGTCTATCTGTTGCAGTGAGGGAAGGGGAACTGGTGGCTGTAGTCGGCTCCAGCGGTTCCGGAAAAAGTCTTCTGGCACATGCGATTTTGGGAATTCTGCCTTATAATGCAAAAGTATCCGGAATTATGAAGTTCCAGGGTGAATTGATGGACGAAAAGAAGATCAGTGAACTTCGTGGAAAGGAAATTGCTTTCGTACCTCAGAGCACCTTATATCTGGATCCTCTTATGAAAGTGGGGAAACAGGTCTGTGGAAAAAGAGGGAAAAAGGGGTCAGAAAAGCAATCGGAATTGTTCCGCAGGTATGGTCTGCCTGAGAAAACAGAAACGAAATATCCTTTCGAGTGTTCTGGAGGAATGACCAGAAGAATTTTGCTGTCTACTGCATTAATGGAAAATCCAAAGCTTATTATTGCGGATGAACCTACGCCTGGCATGGACCTGACACTTGCGAAAAAGTCTATGGAGGATTTCAGAAAATTTGCAGATGAAGGAAATGGAGTTCTTTTGATTACTCATGATATTGAGCTGGCACTGGAAGTTGCTGACAGGATCGTTGTTTTTTATGCAGGAAAAACAGTGGAAGAGGCCCCGGTTTCGGATTTTCGTTCAGAAGAGACCTTGCGCCATCCTTATACGAAAGCATTGTGGCGGGCACTTCCGCAGAATGGCTTTACCCCTCTTGACGGAACCCAGCCTTATGTGAAAGACATGCCGCAGGGATGTCCTTTTGGACCAAGGTGCAGCTGGTATCGGGAAGAATGCAAAGGGGAAATACCTATGGTGGAGGCTGGATGCGGAAGTGTCAGGTGTATCCGGTATTGTATGTAAAACGGAAATACCACCTATCGGCGACATCACTATATAGGAAAGTCAGCGGTTGTGTGCCTGTGGCACTCCAACAGCTGCAGACAGCATTCGTAATCCGGGACTTTCATAGTAAAGTCAGATAGGGGATAACTTTAATGCATATTGCCTACTGAATAGTTATAACAGGAGATATAAAATGATTCTGGAAGCACGAGATATTTCATTTTCTTATGAGAGAAAAGGCGCAGAACTTTTTTCAAATATAAAATTTAAAGTGGAAAACAACGAAAGAGTGTGGGTGCCAGGACCAAGTGGCTATGGAAAAACCACATTGTGTAAAATTCTGGCGGGTTACCTGGAACCTTGCAAAGGACAGATTTTGCTGGATGGAAAGCCTTTGCCGAAGAAAGGGTATTGTCCGGTGCAGATGATCTGGCAGCATCCGGAAAGGGCTGTGAATCCCAGACTGAAAATGGAAAAAATTTTGTCTGATGGAGGGCAGGTTGAAAATCGGATCATAGAGGGGCTGGGGATAGAAGAAGATTGGCTGAACCGGTATCCTCAGGAATTATCCGGTGGGGAATTGCAGCGTTTCTGTATTGCAAGAGCACTGGGAAAAGAGACAAGGTTTCTGATTGCAGACGAGATCAGTACCATGCTGGATCTCATCACGCAGAGCCAGATCTGGAATTTTCTGCTGGAAGAAGTAAAAAGGCGGGAAATCGGGTTGATCGTGGTATCTCATAGTGAGGCATTATTGAAGCAGGTTGCAGAGCGAAAACTGCCTTTTACGGCAGAGAAGACAACTGCCTGAAAATTTTGAGTGATTCATTTATTTTATACTTCCATTTTCCAAGAAAAACAAGAGCAGATTTTAACAAAAAAATCCCTTAAAAAAAAGTTATGTTTGGTTAATCATAATTGAAACAAGTGACTATAATAAGGGACGTAAAAAGAAAAAAGAAGTACTTAACAAAACCTCTTTGTTGAAGGCTGCTAAGCGTTTCAGAATTTTGGAGGAAAAGATAAATGAATACTTTAAAAGCTGAAAAAAGAAGCATGGATGTCAAAGCAAAGAAATTAAGAAGAGAAGGATTTGTAACAGGTAACCTGTTCGGCAGAGAAATTGAAGGTTCCATTCCCCTTAAGTTTACTAAGAAAGAAATTGAAGTTCTGTTGAAAAACAACAATAAAGGAAGCCAGGTAATGCTGGAACTGGATGGTAAAACCTATGATGCGCTGATCAAGGAAGTTGATTATAATCCACTTGCACATACAGTAGAGGAAGTTGATTTCCAGGCACTGGTAAGCAATGAGATGGTTCATTCCACTGCTGAGATCATTCTGGAAAATGAAGAGAAAGTTATGTCCGGTGTTCTGCAGGATGAGTTGAAAGAGGTTGCATACAAAGCACTTCCGGCAGATCTGGTTGACAAGATCAAGGTTGATGTCGCTGGTATGAAGATTGGTGATACGCTTCGTGTGAAAGACCTTGAAATCGCCAAGAATAAGAATATCCACATCACAACTGATCCGGAAGCAGTTGTCGCAACTGTAACACCAGTTCACAACGTAGTTCCGGAGACTGAGACAGAGGCTGAAGAGACTGCTGAGGAGAAATAAGCTGGCGGCAGTTGCTGAAATTGAATTTTGAATATGTGTGAATGAAATGGGAAGCTGTTCACTGGGAAATTGGTGGGCAGCTTCCTTTTGTCTGGTATTTCTAAAAGCGGTTATTAGAGTGTGTTTGAAAAATCTCCCATAAATTGTGACGCACATCGTGCAGAAAGCCTTTTTTAAACACGCTCTAATAAAAATTTGTTACGAATTTTAAAAACTGCTTCACATGTGGCTTCAGAATCCGGTTCTTACTGTACACAATGTAGAAGGTTCGCATGGCGGATTCGTGATTCAGGGGAAACATGAGAATCTGGTGGGTGTCGGCCAGATCTTTGGCAGAGCAGGCAGAGAGGATGGAGATTCCAAGGCCGCCGGCTACAGACTTGCGGATGGCCTCCAGATCGTTCATGCGGGCTACAATGTGCAGGGAAGAAGCCGGGATATTTCGTTTTTCCAGATAGCGGTCAATTTCCTTTTTGGTTCCAGAACCAGTTTCGCGCATAATAAAGGGTTCTCTTAGAAAATCAGAGAAATCAAGGGTACCGGAATCCATTTTTTGCTGATATTGCAGGTAATGCTGGTTGACCGGGGTGGCAATTACAAGTTTATCTTTGCAAAAAGGGATAAAACAGCAGTCTGGTTCGTCAAAGGTATTTCCCACCAGAGCCAGATCCACGCTGCCATCTAGAACTCTTGCCACAGCGCCGAGACTGTCGGATTGCCAGGAGTGAAAATATACGTCTGGAATCTGGCAGGTGAAGGCACTGAGAATACCTGGCAGAAGGTAGGAGGAAGGAATGGTGGAAACAGCCAGGTCAATGATCTTTTTATTTTGTCCGGTGAACTCTTCTATAATGTTGCTGCGCATGTTCAGCATATTGGAGGCGCAGTCATAGAGCAGAAGACCGCGCTGGGTGATGTTCAGCTTCTTGGTGGTGCGGATCAGCAGCCGCGAGTTCAATTCCTGTTCCAGAGAATTGATGTGGGCACTGATGGTGGGCTGGGTCAGGTTCAGCTGGCGGGCGGCTTCGGAGAAGCTTTTATTTTCGACTACGGCTACGAAGGCCTCTAATTGTTTAAATTCCATAGGATAAAAATACTGGTTCCTTTCTCAAAGACTAATTAAGTGTTACTAATGCTGAATTTATAAGTCTAAAATTTTCTTTAATCCCTGGATGGCAAAATCCAGCTCATTCTTTGTATTTTCCGGTCCAAAGGAGAACCGGATAGTTCCGGCAGGATAAGTACCAAGCGTCTTGTGGGCGTTTGGAGCGCAGTGGAGTCCGACTCTGGTCATAACACCATACTCATTGTCCAGCTGCCACGCCACCTGTGACATGTCGATTTCTGGTGTCTGGATCGAAACAACTGCATTTCGGTCAGTGAGATCTTTTTTTCCAATAATACGGATATGTCTGCCAGTATCGTCCAGTGCCTGCAGCTGTTCCAGAAAATAACCAGTGAGAGACAATTCTTTTTCATTTATCGCCTGCAAAGAATGCGTTTTCAAGTACAAAAGTGCTTCATGCAGTCCATAAATTCCAGGCAGATTAGGTGTCCCGGATTCAAAGCGATCCGGCATAAAATCCGGAATTTCTTCCGTATGAGATACACTTCCGGTACCGCCGGAAATCAGTGGTTCCATTTGTTCTGCCAATTCCTGGGAAACCAGGAAACCACCTGTCCCTTGTGGTCCCCGAAGTCCTTTATGTCCGGTAAAAGCTAACGCGTCAATATGCATTTTGTCCATATTAATTGGTACGATCCCAGCCGTCTGTGCAGAATCCACAACAAAATAAAGCTGGTGCCTCTGACAGATTTCCCCAAGGGCATCAAGGGGCATCCTGGTTCCGCATACATTGGAAGCATGTAAAGTGACAATAGCTTTCGTCTCAGGGCGGATCAGTTCTTCTACTTTTTCCAGAATCATAGAGCCGTCCGTTCTGCAAGGAATCCGGTCAAAGGAAATCCCTGAGGAAGCCAGCTGTACTACAGGTCTCATAACTGCATTGTGCTCCATGGCGGATACCAGAATATGGTCTCCTGGTTTTAAGAATCCTTTTAAAATAAAATTGAGACTGGTGGTGACATTCGGTGTAAAAATTACATTTTTGCATTTGGAAAAGTGGAAAAGTTCTGCCAGCAGCTGGCGTGTCTCATAAATAACTTCTTCTGCTGAGTAAGCACTGGAGTAGCAGCCGCGGTTCACGTTAACTCCGTTCATAGTCAGGTAATCCATCATAGCTTGTGCCACACCTGGAGCCTTTGGAAAAGAGGTGCTGGCCTGGTCGAGGTAAATTCGGTTCATGATTATATCCTTTCGCTTGGAAAATGGTTATTTAATATATCTATAATACCACGATTTATCGACAATATCTATAAATACTTAAAATAATCCCACATAATCAATTAGAGTTTTCTGACAAAAAATGCTAAAATAGAGGAAAGATTTGACAGTTATCTAAGGAGGAAAGAGTATGAAAGAAACATTGTCAAAGAAAGAAACACCCATAATCATCGGAGCCGGTGTCATCATCGGAATCATTGCAGTGGCTCTGGTATATTTCGGAAACCCTGCAAATATGGGCTTCTGCATTGCCTGCTTCCTGCGTGATACTTCAGGAGCACTGGGATTCCACAGTGCAGCTGCGGTTCAGTACATCCGCCCGGAAATTGTAGGACTGGTACTTGGCTCCTGCATTCTTGCTCTTGCAACCAAAGAATTTAAGCCAAGAGGCGGCTCCGCACCTGTTACCCGTTTTGTGATCGGAATGTTCGTTATGATCGGCTGCCTGATGTTCCTTGGCTGCCCATTCCGCATGATCCTTCGTCTGGCTGGCGGCGATTTCAACGCCATCTTTGGTTTGATCGGATTTATTGCTGGAATCCTTGCCGGAGTATTTTTCCTGAAAAAAGGCTATACTCTGAAACGTTCCTATAAAATGCAGCCAGTTGAAGGCGGCATTTTCCCAGTAGTGGAAATCGGAATTCTTCTGCTTCTCATTGCAGCACCTGCATTCATCCACTTCACAGAAGCTGACGGTGGTCCTGGAGCAAAGCATGCTGCAATTGCAATCTCCCTGATCGCAGGGCTTCTGGTAGGTGCACTTGCACAGAGAACCCGCCTGTGTATGGTTGGAGGAATCCGTGACGTGGTACTGTTTGGAGAGTGGAAGCTGCTTCTTGGATTTATTGCAATTCTGGTAAGTGCGTTGATCGGAAACATGATCCTGGGATATTTTAATCCAGGATTTGCAGGACAACCTGTCGCACATACAGATGGTCTTTGGAATGCACTTGGAATGGCGCTTGCAGGATTTGGCTGTGTCCTTCTTGGAGGCTGCCCGCTTCGTCAGCTGGTTCTGGCTGGTGAAGGAAACACAGACTCCGCCATCACAGTATTTGGTCTGATGGCTGGTGCAGCTGTAGCACATAATTTCGGACTGGCATCTTCTGGAGAAGGCCCGACTGCAAATGGCAAGATCGCTGTTGTGATCGGTTTTGTGGTTCTGATCGTGATTGCGACAGTAAATTCCATGCGTAAGAATGAAGCGTGAAGTTGATTAAGGACGCTCATTTATAGTATATCTGTGTAAACAGACAATTCCGTTTAGTTGAAATAATGAAAAATCTAAGGAGATTAAGTGTATGAAAACAATAGATGCAAGAGGGCTTTCCTGCCCGGAACCTGTGATCCGTACTAAGAATGCGCTGGCATCCGGTGAGAAGGCATATACGGTAATGGTAGATAACGTAACAGCCAAAGAAAACGTATCCCGTTTCGCCCTGCATCAGGGATATAAGGTGTCTGTAAAAGAGGGTGGGGAAGACTTTGTCCTCACTCTTGAGAAATAATGGGAGATTACATAGCCACATTTTTTTCCCATTTTGGAGCTATGTCTTTCAAGAAAAAATGTGAGAAAGAGGGATATACGGCTACGATCATGCCGGTGCCAAGGAATTTAAGCTCTTCCTGCGGAACCTGCGTGAAATTCACAGGGGAAGCACAGACTGCGCAAAACTGGAACTCCGATGAAGTGGAGCAGCTGGTAAAAATACTTGAAACAGGAAGCTTTCAAGTTATATGGCATAGTTAAAGGTAAATAGCGGATAAGAGGAGAATGTATTATGCCAGAAAACAGGCAGTCTAATTATGACCAGGTAATCGAGAACTGGAGATTGAAATTCCTGGAAATGGATCAGGAGGAACTGATTCGCAAATTTCAGCTGGAAGCTGATAAGGAGTTTCTTTATATCATCTACTTTTCAAAAAGATTTCGAATTGACAGAAAAAACGGATTTATTACAGAAGATGGGAAAAGCCCTGGATTTGATACGGTGATGAATATTTATAATACGTTTTACTATTCAGCAGCTCATCCTGTGGCATCGGGCAATCTGGTGGCTTTTCGTCAGGTGAAGAGAGTGTATCCTTTTGAGGCTGCTTACAGAAGGACGATTATTTTTAGGCTGCAGGAGCTTTTCTCCGGGAAAACAGAAGAATTAAGAAAAGCCTGTGAGGCTCTTGGGGGAACTTTGCTTCCTCAGGGAGATGTGGGGTATGTGCTTCCGGTATTTCCCTTTTTGAATATTGCAGTTTTGTTCTGGGATAAGGATGAGGAATTTGAAGCACAGGCAAATATGCTTTTTGATTCGGAAATCACGGAGTTCATGCATGAGGAAAACGTAGTGTGTGTGGCGGCGGACGCGGTGTATTATCTTACATTGGCTGCCGGAATGACGCCAGAGAAGATATATGCCCAATAGGGAATTATAATATAAAAAAGGTCGTATATGTCAGCGGCCTTTTTATATTGCAAAAAATACTGACCAAATCTTCTATATCATAAAGAGTTTTGCCAGATGAAATTTTTTTCTTGCAAACTTTATGTGACAACCTTACAACATTGTAAGATTCTGCCTGCATTTTGTAATCTGATTCGATGGCAGCAAGTGACTTTTTTAAGTATACTGTTTTTTGCAAGGAAGCGTATGAAAAAGCTCATTGATAAAGGAGAGGAGTAAAAAATGTCATTACTTGAAGTTACAAATCTGAAAAAAATATATACCACCCGTTTTGGCGGAAATAAGGTGCAGGCATTGACCAATGTGAATTTTTCTGTGGAAAAAGGTGAATTTGTTGCAATTATGGGAGAAAGCGGTTCCGGAAAAACTACACTTCTGAATATTCTTGCAACACTGGATAAACCTACTTCCGGAGACGTACTTCTGGATGGAAAAAGCCTGGGACACCTTTCTGACAAGGAGATTTCTACATTTCGAAGAAAAAATCTGGGCTTTGTGTTCCAGGATTTTAATCTTCTTGATACCTTCAGCCTGAGGGATAATATTTATCTGCGCTGGTGCTGGCTGGTGAAGATTACCGGGAAATGGGGCAGAAAATCCGCCCTATTGCACAGGCTCTTCATATTTATGAACTGCTGGAAAAATATCCTTATGAGTCTCTGGAGGACAGAAACAAAGATGTGCAGTTGCCAGGGCTCTGATTACACAGCCGCGCCTGGTCCTTGCGGATGAACCCACAGGGGCTCTCGATTCCAAGGCTGCAAATGCTCTTCTGGACGTTTTCGGAGAGATAAACAGACAGGGACAGACCATTCTCATGGTTACTCACAGCGCCCAGGCAGCTAGCCGGGCATCCAGGGTTCTGTTCATAAAAGATGGTGAAGTTTTCCACCAGATCTATCGCGGCGAGAAAACAAAAGAGGAGATGTATCAGATGATTTCCGATACCTTAACCATTTTGATGACGGGCGGTGAGTATCATGCGTAAGGGATTTTTTGCCAGGCTGGCAGTTGTAAACATCCGAAAAAACAAACAGATCTATGTGCCCTATATTCTGGCGTGTCTGTTCAATGTGGCAATGCTGTATATGATGCTTTTTATCAATCATAATGCAGGAATGAAAACGATCCGTCACAGTGGTGACGTGTTGATGATCACGACTATGGGAGTTGGCGTTATTGTTATTTTCTCCTTTATTTTCCTGTTGTACAGCAACAGTTTCCTCATGAAAAGAAGACAAAAGGAACTGGGACTTTACAACATTCTCGGTTTGGAAAAGAAGCATATCAGCAGGGTTATGATGCTGGAGAATCTGTTTAGTGCCTTGATCAGTTTTGTTGGCGGAATCCTTGTGGGAATTCTGGGAAGCAAGCTGGCGCTTCTGCTGCTCTTGAAACTGATCAAGGTTCCGGCGTCCTTTGGGTTCGAAGTCAGCGTTCCGGCAATCAGAATATGCCTGGAAGTGTTTGGAGCTATTTTTGTTTTGATCCTTCTGGTAAATATCAGGAAGGTTTACAAAACAAACCCGATTCAGCTTCTTCATGCACAAAATGCAGGGGAAAAGGAACCAAAAGCAAAATGGCTGATGGCGGTTGCTGGTTTTATCTGTCTGTTTATCGGATATTATATTGCCATTACCACAGAGTCTCCTCTTTCGGCGCTGGCGCTGTTCTTTGTGGCAGTGGTTCTGGTAATGGCAGGAACGTATCTTCTTTTCACAGCAGGAAGCATTGTGGTGCTCAAAGTCCTGCGCTGGAATAAGAAATTTTATTATAAAACCAAGAATTTTACTGCTGTTTCCGGTATGCTGTACCGCATGAAACAAAATGCAGTTGGACTTGCAAGTATCTGCATTCTGAGCACAGGCGTACTTCTGATGATCTCTTCTACGGTGTGCCTGAATTCCGGACTGGATGATATTATGAACAAACGCTGTCCGGCGGATGTGAATGTGCTGTACCGGGGAAATTCTTATGAAGATCTGGAAAAAATGAGAGAGAAATTACTGGGAAAAATTGAAAACCAGGTTTCTTATGAGAAAATTAACACCGAAATTGCTTTTTCATCTACGCTTGTGGGAAGCGAAGATGGGAGCTGGAAATTTGCAAATGTTGATGGGAGTTCCCTTATGGCAATGCCAGCCTCATTGGAAACCCTTACCGTGGTTCCACAGGAAGAGTATGCCAGGGTTACGGGAGAAGAGATTTCCCTTGCGCCAGGTGAAGTTCTTGCTTACCACAATGGAAAAACAGACGGTGAGACTCTGGAGATTCATAACAAGGTTTACCAGGTGAAAGAATGGCTGAAAAATTACCAGTATGTGGGAGATAATTTTTCTTCTATGGATTCTTTGAAGCTGGTTGTAAATGACGAAGACTTTTTTGCTTTGTTTTTGCAGCAGGAGAAAGTTTATCAAAGTGCAATGTCTCTGATGGAACTGGAAACGGATGTGTATCTGTCTGGAAGTGAAGAAGAAAAATATGCATCTGCCACCAAAGTAAGCGATCTTGCAACGGAGCTTCTGGATTCCGAAAAAGCAGCTGGAACTATAGAAGTGGGAATGAACTACAATACTATAAAACAGGATCTGTATAACAGTTTTTACAGTATGTTCGGTGGAATTTTGTTCCTTGGAATTTTCCTTGGACTGCTGTTCCTGATGGGGGCGGCCATGATCATTTACTACAAGCAGGTTTCAGAGGGCTATGAGGATAAGGAACGGTTCGAGATCATGCAGAAGGTGGGCATGACTCATAAAGAGGTGAAATCTTCCATTCACAGACAGATCCTTATGGTATTTTTCCTTCCTCTTGGAATGGCAGCACTGCATATTGCTATGGCATTTCCTATGGTAAAGAGACTGCTGGCGCTGTTTAGCATGACAAACAGCGGTTTGTTTGCCAGATGCACGGTGGTGACATTATTGATATTTGCTTTGGTTTATGGCGTGATTTATGGGCTGACAGCGAAGGTTTATTACAAGATTGTAGAGAGAAAGTGAGAATACAAGGGATAATAGTTGAATTTATTAGTGTAAAGTGCTACAATGAGAGAGCCTGGGAGGCCAAAACTGTTTCCCAGGCTCTTTGCGTGACTACAGAAGAAACCGGAGGAAATCTCTCATGAAAAAAGAGAGCTTTAAACAAGGAATTACCGATGGAATCCCCATTGCCCTGGGGTATCTGGCTGTTTCCTTTACGTTTGGTATGATGGCGGTGCAGGGCGGACTGTCTATCTGGCAGGCGGTCTTGATTTCTTTGACGAATCTTACGTCAGCGGGACAATTTGCAGGTCTTGATATTATCATAGCAGGAGGTTCCTTATGGGAAATGGCACTTACTCAGCTGATTATCAATCTGAGATACTGTCTGATGTCGTTTTCCCTTTCACAGAAGCTAAGACGTGATGAAACTTGGGGGCATCGTTACGGAGTTGCATTTGGCGTAACAGATGAGATATTTGGAGTCAGTGCCAGTAAACCGGGGAAAGTCAGTGCGTTTTATAATTATGGTGTAATGAGTGTAGCAATCCCGGGATGGACCATTGGAACCCTGCTTGGAGCTATTTCAGGAAGTATTCTTCCTGATTTTATTATGAGTGCACTTGGAGTTGCCATTTATGGAATGTTTTTGGCTGTCATTATTCCGCCATCCAAGAAAAACAAAGCAGTGCTTCTGGTTGTTCTTGGAGCAATGGCAGTGAGCGCATTATTTGCCTGGGTTCCTGTATTATCGAAAGTCTCATCCGGATTTGTGATTATTATTACTACAATTCTGGTAGCCGGACTGGCAGCATGGCTTTGCCCGGTTGATGAAGAAAATGCCAAGGAGGAAGCTCATGAAGCCTAATGTTTATATTTATATCCTGGTTATGGCTGGCGTTACATATTTGATCCGTATGCTGCCATTGGCACTGGCGAAGAAGGAGATTACCAATCCTTTTATAAAATCATTTCTGTTTTATGTGCCCTATGCCTGTCTGGCAGCTATGACGTTTCCGGCGATTTTGTCGGCAACGGCAAGTGTAATTTCTGCTGTAGTGGGATTTGTAGTGGCGCTGATTGCAGCATACAAAGAGAAGAGTCTGCTGACTGTGGCGCTTCTTGCCTGTGGTGCAGTATTTATTGTAGAAAGAATAATGGCCTTTGCGGTGTAAGCATTACAAAATGCCTACGGTCCGCAAGGGCCTTTTTATTGAGTCATTCTCCAAGAAATTCCAGATCAATTTCCCCATCAAATACAGTAGTAGCCGGACCAGTCATATAAACCTGATCGTCATTTTCGTCCCAGAAAATATTAAGGTCGCCACCAAGAAGCTTCACGGTAACCGGCTGATCACGATCAACCAGCCCGTTCAAAATAGAAGCAACTGCAACTGCGCAGGCACCTGTTCCGCAAGCCAGAGTTTCACCGGAACCGCGCTCCCAGACTCTCATCTGGACAGTGTGTCGGTCGATGACTTTTACGAATTCGGTATTGACGCGGTCCGGGAAATTTATATGGTTTTCAAAAGATGGACCGATCTTTTCGATTTCCAGTCCGTCTACGTCATCCATGTATACGATGGCGTGAGGATTTCCCATGGAAACAGCTGTAAAGTGATAAATCTGTCCGTCTACTTCAATAGGGGCATTTACGACCTGCTCAGACTCAGATACAACTGGAATCAGAGAAGCCTGAAGAATAGGGGCGCCCATATTGACCTTTACCATACTGACTTTTCCGTCACGGATAGAAAGATCCAGATATTTCACGCCGCTTTTGGTCGCTACGCTGATACTGGTCTTGTTTACAATGCCGTAATCGTAAGCATACTTGGCTACACAGCGGATGCCATTGCCGCACATAGCACCCTGGGAACCATCCAGGTTGTACATATCCATCTCACAGTCTGCAATGTCAGACGGCTTAATCAGAATCAGTCCGTCTGAGCCAATTCCAAAATGTCTGTCACTCACAAATTTGGCAACTGCTGATGGATCTTTCACAGTTTCTTTAAAACAGTTCACATATACATAATCGTTGCCGATACCATGCATTTTTGTAAATTTCATAACAAATACCTCCTGTTTAGGCGGTTAACGCCTTGGTCATTCAATTATTTAATTACTCCACACGAATCATATCATAACACAGATCTGTTATCAAAAAGTGAATTTTTCCAAATAATGACAAAGAAGTTGGGGAAATTTATGGAAACTCTTGCATTTTTCCCAAAAGCTGATAAAATGAGGAAAAGATAGATGAATGAATATGCAGAAAGCATGAATAATTATGTCCCCATCTTGTGAAGTCGGTTGTTGTGGAAGAAATAAATAGCAACAGCTTACTATGTGGATGAAGATATAAGGAACTGGTTCTGTATATGAGATTAAGAGGAGGAAAAGAATATGAAAAAATTAGTAGCTCTTGCACTTGGCACAGTAATGGCAGTTTCCATGACTGCTGGCGTATCTGCTGCAACTGTTGAGTCAAAGGATGATCTTAAGAATGCAACAATCGGTGTACAGCTTGGTACAACCGGTGATATTGAAGCTAGTGAATATGAGGCTGACGGGGCAACTGTTAAGCGTTACAGCAAAGGAAGCGAAGCAATCCAGGCACTTATGGCCGGTCAGATTGACTGTGTGATCATCGACTCACAGCCAGCTCAGAAATTCGTTGAGAGCGCGGACGGACTGAAGATCCTGGACGAGCCATTCGTTGAAGAAGAGTATGCAATCTGCCTGAAGAAAGGCAATGATGAGCTTCTTGACAAGATCAACGGCGCATTAAAAGAACTGAAAGAGGACGGAACTGTTGATGACATTATGAACAACTACATCGGTGATAACATTGGCGAGACACCATATGAGTCTCCGGAAGATGTAGACCGTTCCAACGGAACTCTTGTAATGGCAACAAACGCTGAGTTCGAGCCATATGAGTATCGTGAAGGTGATGAGGTTGTTGGTATCGACGCTGATATTGCACAGGCAATCTGTGATAAGCTTGGATATGAGCTTGAGATCGACGATATGGAGTTTGATGCAATCCTTGCCGCAGTACAGTCTGGAAAAGCTGATTTCGGTGCTGCCGGAATGACCGTTACAGAGGATCGTCTGGAGAGTGTTGATTTCACAGACACCTATGCAAATGCAAGCCAGGTTATCATTGTAAAAGCTGACTGATAGAAATAATACAGCATAAGCTGTCAGAGAAGTGTGAGTCACCTAGATGAATGCTGTTTGGGAAAAGCTTGGAATGTATAAGCTTTGGATACAGGCAGATCAAGGTGACTCATACTAATGTTACTGACTGAAAGAATGAAAACAGCCAGCATACAGTTCTGGCAGCTTTTCCTATATGGAATGGTGCCGAAAGAGAAGCAGGCACTGCACCATTAGATAAGCAAATAAAAAGGGAAATAATATGTTTGAAAAATTTGGACACGATTTTTATATCAATTTTATAAAAGATGACAGATACACCTGGCTGCTGGATGGTTTGAAAAATACCATGATCATCACAGTTTTCGCCCTGTTGATCGGTATCTGTATCGGTTTTCTGGTGGCAATTATCCGTTCTTCCCACGATAAATCCGGGAATTTTAAAATTGCCAACTCCATCTGCAGAGTTTATCTGACTGTGATCCGTGGAACACCTACTGTGATCCAGCTTCTGATCATGAACTTTGTAGTTTTTGGTTCTGTAAGCGTCAATGAGATTCTGGTAGGAAGTCTGGCATTTGGTATCAACTCAGGTGCCTACGTTGCGGAGATCGTCCGTTCCGGAATCATGTCAATTGACCAGGGACAGACAGAGGCAGGACGTAGCCTGGGACTTAATTTTACCCAGACCATGCGTCTTATTATCATTCCACAGGCGTTTAAGAATGTGCTTCCTGCACTGGTAAATGAGTTTATCGTGCTGATCAAGGAAACTTCTATTATCGGTTACATCGGAATGATGGACCTGACCAAGGGTGCAATGCTGATCCAGAGCCGTACCTACAATGCTTTTATGCCTCTTCTGGCAGCAGCGGCAATTTATCTGATCGTGGTCATGGTACTGACCTTCTTTATGAATAAACTGGAGAGGAGACTGAGAACCAGTGAGCGTTGATAAGAGTAAAGTTTTGATCCAGGTACAGGATCTGAAAAAAGCGTTTGGATCCAATCAGGTTCTGGATGGAATTTCCACAGATATCTGTCAGGGCGAGGTTGTTGCCATTATCGGACCATCTGGCTCTGGTAAATCTACTTTCCTTCGTTCTCTCAACCTTCTGGAGGAGCCTACAGGAGGTAAAATCCTGTTTGAAGGAACAGATATCACAGATCCCAAGGTTGACATAAATCGACATCGTCAGAAGATCGGAATGGTTTTCCAGCAGTTTAATCTGTTTCCACACAAGACGGTAAAGCAGAATATTATGATGCACCGGTTGCCCTGAAACTGATGACAAAGGAAGAGGCTTCCAGACGTGCGGACGAGCTTCTTGCCCGTGTGGGACTTCCAGATAAGGCAAATGCTTATCCGGATATGCTTTCCGGTGGTCAGAAGCAGCGTATTGCCATTGCAAGATCCCTTGCCATGAATCCGGATGTTATGCTTTTTGACGAGCCTACTTCTGCACTGGATCCGGAGATGGTTGGAGAGGTTCTGGAGCTGATGAAAGAGCTTGCAAAGAGCGGCATGACTATGGTTGTAGTTACTCACGAGATGGGATTTGCAAGAGAGGTTGCAACAAGAGTTTTATTTATTGATGACGGTAAAATTCAGGAACAGAATGCGCCGAAGGAGTTTTTTGAAAATCCGCAGAATCCGCGATTGAAGGAATTTTTGTCTAAGGTTCTGTAAAAAGAAAAAAGACAACCTTTTCCATTGGTTTAAATGGGACAGAGGTTGTCTTTTTTTGTGTGAAAAATGCGGTGATTTAAAATCCTATGCGTTTTTCTTCATTTCTTTATAACAATATTTGATGATTTCTTTCCTTGTGACAATTCCGATAAAGTGATCCTGATCATCTATAACCGGAACAAAGTTCTGGTTGATTGCGCGGTCCAGGAGATCCTCCATGTCGCAGTCAACGTGTACCGGTTTGTAGGTGGCTCTTCTGGAGATAGCCATAACCGGTACTTCCTCGGCTGTTTTCATATCCGTGATGTTCAGATTTTTCATTCCCCAGAGAAGGTCACCCTCAGAAATAGTACCTACGTATTTTCCCTCTGGATTCAGAATAGGAATACAGGAAAATTTCCGGTGTTCCATTTTCTCAAGAGTCTGCCTCAAAGTTTCATTCTCGAAAATGTAGGCAATATCACTTTTCGGTGTTAAGAAAAAAAGTATATTCAATTTGATCCCTCGATTCTATTTTACAGAAGTGGAATACCGCCTTTAGCAGCTTCTTCCTGCATTTCCTTAGGCCACAGGGAAACATGTACTTCTCCAATATGAGCCTTGCGCAGGAAGAACATACAGATACGGGACTGACCGATACCGCCGCCGATGGTGTATGGAAGTTCTTTATTCAGAATGGCCTTCTGGAACGGGAGCTCTCTGCGGTCGTCACAGCCGGCTTCTGTAAGCTGTTTGTCAAGTGCTGTCTCGTCTACACGGATACCCATGGAAGAAAGTTCAAGGGCAATGTCCAGTACAGGATAGTATACCAGAATATCGCCGTTTAATTCCCAGTCATCATAGTCTGGAGCACGTCCGTCGTGGCGCTCGCCATTTGTCAGTTTCTTACCTACCTGCATAAGGAAAACAGCGCCTTTTTCTTTGACGATCTTGTATTCTCTTTCCTTAGGGGTAAGATCCGGATACATGTCTACAAGCTCTTCTGTGGAGACAAATGCAATCTCTCTTGGAAGAATTTCTTCTATGTAGTCATACTGTACTGCCATGTATTTCTCTGTCTTGCGGAGTACGCTGTAGATAGTACGGACAGTGTTAATGAGAGTTTCTACATTTCTCTCTTCTTTGGTGATGATCTTCTCCCAGTCCCACTGGTCTACATAGATGGAATGGATGTTGTCAACATCCTCATCACGGCGGATGGCAACCATATCGGTGTATAAGCCCTCACCTACAGAGAAACCATATTTCTTCAGTGCATAACGCTTCCATTTTGCAAGAGAATGTACGATTTCAGCGTTGCAGTCCATGCCTTTGATGTCAAAGCTTACCGGACGCTCCACGCCGTTCAGGTTATCATTGAGGCCGGAACTTGGATCTACAAATATAGGTGCGGAGACACGCAGAAGGTTCAGCTTCTGTGCAAGTGTCTGCTGGAAAAAATCTTTCACAGTTTTAATTGCTACCTGAGTATCATGAAGATTAAGGTCTGCATGATAGCCCATAGGAATTTTTAATTGTTCCATGGGAATCCTCCTTGTTGATTGTGTTAATCTCTGTTTTCTGTTCACGATAATTTCTAGTCAGACCGTGAACAGGAACAATCTTGGTTTATTATAACAGGTATTTTCCCGCTTGGCAATTTAGACCTTGCAAGAAATATGCAAAAAAGATACAATAAAAGACAAAGAATGTGATGATTTTTCCCTGTTAGAGCAAAAACAGGAATTACAGGTTGCAGTGAAACAGAATAACCAGAGAACCGGGAGGATGTCTATGGAGAAAAAGAGGTGCCAGGTCTGCGACGGGCCTGTTGTAAACGGCAGATGTAAGCTGTGTGGAATGCCTTATAGAAATGATGAGACTTTGTATCATCTGAATGAGAACCGAAGTGACCATTACCGTCATGCTACCAGCCGGGCGCGGGCAATCATGCGCCAGGAGGAAATCCCGCTGGGAGATAAGAAGGCTGGAAGTGCTGCATATAAGACCGGGACCGGAACAGGAGTGGCAGGAGCCGGAAATAAATATGATCAGAAAACGGGAATTGGAAGTTCTAAGTCACTGGCTGGTGCAGGCACAGGGAATTTTTATAATAAGGGAAGTGTGAAAGCAGGAAGTACATATGGAGGCAGCACTGGCGCTGCTAAGAATGGAAATAAGGTCTCTGTCCCTGCTGGGAATTATAATTCCAAGAGCAGACAAAGTACAGCTGGAACTTACAGCACTGCAGCTAAAAAAAGCAGTGTTTACACCCAGAAACCGGTAAAAAAGAAAAAAGGATCCCTTCTTGGATGGCTCATGGTCCTGGTGATCATCTGCGCAAGCTTACCGGAAATCCGGGATTCCCTGAAGGACAGCCTTGCTCCGATACTTGAAGAAGAATTTGGAGATATGTTCAGTTCTGGGGCTGATTCAGCCTCTTATAAACTGATGGCAGGAGATGTGCTGGAGGTTGGAGAAAATGTGGATGGAGGCATTGTCCCAGGATATTACATTGCTTCCTGTTCAAATGGTTTTGTGAGTTTTATGATCATGGGAGAAGATGGTGAAAACGGAAGCATGACAGTGACAGATGGCGTGGAGCGTAAGATTACCCTGAAAGAGGGAGATCTGATCGGAATCATAAATACAGAGTCAGAGGATTCCTCATTGATGCTTACTGCTCGTTGAGATTGGGGAAATAATAGTAAAATAATAGTAAAAAAAGGAACCTCGTCAGATGAGTACTTATTTCGTCGGAGGTTCCTTTTTGTATGTTTAGAGCGTATTTGAAAAATCATTCCCGCAAATTGTGACGCACATCTTGCAGAAAGCCTTTTTCAAACACTCTCTAGCGGATGGTAGTTCCTGTTTTCCCTTCATAGCCCTCTTTGGCATGAGCCATATCGGTAATCACAGTGCTCCGGCCTTCCCTTTTCTCAATAAAGGAAATACCTGCTTCGATTTTGGGAAGCATGGAACCGGAAGCAAACTGGTTCTCTTCAATGTATTTCTTAGCGTCCGCTACAGTGATGCTGCCAAGCTTCTGCTCATTTACCTGACCGTGGTTCAGACTTACGTTCTCTACACTTGTGAGAATCAGAAGAGTATCGGCATTTAATTCTTCTGCAAGAAGTCCTGCGGCAAGATCTTTCTCAATGATGGCACTGGCACCGTGAAGGTTGATGCCCTGCTCAAGCACTGGAATTCCACCGCCGCCGGCTGCGATAACAACCTGGTCTGCATTGAGAAGTGCTCGTATGGTCTCAAGCTCTACAATTCTCTGTGGCTTCGGAGCTGCTACGATTCGTCTGTATCCGCCATCAGCAAGTCTGGTGACAAAGTTTCCTTTTTCTTCTTCTGCTTCAGCTTCTTCCTCAGTGAGAACACGTCCGATAATTTTCTCCGGATCTGCAAAAGCGTCGTCATATGGATCAATAACAGTCTGGGTAAGAATGGTAGCAACAGGTTTGTAAATTCCGCGGCTGATAAATTCAGAGCGGATCGCATTCTGAAGGTCATATCCAATGTAGCCCTGGCTCATTGCGGAGCAGACTGACATAGGAGCGAATGTATAATCCGGGTGTGTCTTTCCAAATTCATTCATTGCAGTGTGGATCATGCCGATCTGTGGGCCATTGCTGTGGGAGATTACCACCTTGGCACCCTCTTCAACAAGATCTGCGATTGCTTTTGCTGCGGCTTTGGTGGCTACTTTCTGCTCTGGAAGTGTGGTGCCGAGAGCTCTGTGACCTAATGCAACTACTACGATTTTTTCACTCATAGGAGATACCTCGTTTCTGTCAAGAATATAATGCGGATATCAGAGTTAAGTGGATTACTGTGAAAGTATTCACAGCAACATGAATGATTTCTCCGGACATCCTTGTGTAATATCTTCCATTATAAAAGCTAAGGGTGGGAATTGCAATAGAAAAGTCCTTGAAACAGGAAAAGCCATCCGCATCAAGCAGATGGCTCATTTCCTATATTTTTGAGGGGGGAGATAGAGAGTGGTTTTTCATCTATCCGAAATTCATTATATCGGCAATTTGTGAGGAAAATGTGTCTCAAATCTAAAAGAAATCGAAAAAATATGAAATGAAAATAAAATCCGACCCTTTATTGCATTTAAAGACCAAGTGTGGTAAAGTAAACCTATCTTGTTTCTGCATTCTGCAGAAAAGAATTTCTACCGCGCCGGTTCGGCGCAAGATAACCCGTTTTTTGAAGGAAACCTGTTAACCTGGGCGTTTTATACGCTTTTTTGAAAATGGATGCATACAATGGCAAGGCAAATTTGCTTCGGAATGCTGTGAATAGGATCTGTTTAAGTGAGAAAGGTGTGATTCCCATGTGCTGTCAGTGACTCATTTATATGGTGATGTCGCCAGTAGGCGGCAAGTCCGTTTTGTAAAATAGTAGTTTAATAACAGAGATTAGTGAAAAATAGGGGTAGAAAAGGAGAAGTTATAATGAAAAACAGAATATGGAAAAAGATACTGGCAGTGGGAGTAAGTCTGCTTGCAGAAGCTGGGATGCTGGTTGGATGCACGGCGCAGCCGGCAGTGGCATATGGAGCAGAAATGGAAGGCGGGTTATCTGTTGCCCAAGATGCGGCATGGACAGATTTACAGAAATTTCAGGCGGTGATTTCTGTAAAGGCAGATGGGCTGGCGTCACTTACGTGGGAAAATGAAAACCAGGAATATGAAAGTGACGATGAAAATTTATTCAGCAGTGGAAATCAGGACGGGAGCCTGGAAAATGATCAATATGATTTTTCGGATGAAACAATACCTCATCCAACATCTTACGAACTGGTAGTCTGGCTTTCTGAATATTTTCAGCCAGATGCTTCGTTTATGGCACCTGAAGGCTGCCTGAAAGAGGAGCTCCTATCGAGACTGCTGACGGAAGATCCAGCAGTATAACCGGATTCCGCTGGAAAATAAATCCGGGAGAACAGGGCAAACAGCTGAAAATTCCGGTTACCTTGCGGGATGAATATCGTTTTCCAGCAGAAAAACATACAGTTCCTACCTGTCAGGATATTTTGCATGCAAATGGTGCTATAAGCGGAGAAGAAAATGGAGGTGGAGTTTACATTGTAAAAAAAGTGGAAAATGAAAAAACCATTTTGTGTAAAGCTTTATCTAAGAATCTGGAGATACCAGCTGCACACATGGATTTTTCAGTGGAAATGGAAGCCAAGGAAAAGGCGCTTTATACTGGAAAACGCATTCATATGGCAGTGAATCTGACAAATAATGGTCAGGTACCTTTTTATAAAATTTCCCTTCAGGCCAAAGTAAAAGAACAGGAACTGGTACCTGTGTGGGAAAAGGAGCCTGGCCTTGAAGTTTTGGAAAGTGGTGCAGTGTTGGAATGCCTTTCCGCAGGGGAAACACGAACCCTGTCTTTTTATATAGATCCGGACATAGATCAGAAAAGTAATCTGGAGCTGGAGCTTTTTGCAAAAACAGAAAATCCGGTTTCGTTGGAGCAAGCAGCAGAAAAACAGTTAACATTACAGCTGGGAAAAGCCTCTTTTACGGTAAAGAAAACAGCTGACTGCGACAACGCCAGCCCTGGGGAGACTGTGACTTATCAGATCAGTATTCACAATACCGGAGAGGTGACTCTGCATTCCGTAGTTACTACAGAACGTTTCGGGCTTGCCGGAGTAACAGCTACTTTTCAGGAACAGAGAGGTATAACCCTGAATAAAAGCAGAACTCAGGCGAAAATCCAGGAAATCGCACCTGGTGGCTGTGTGAATTTAAAGGCAAAAGTTGTACTTCCAAAAGATCTGAAAGACCAGAACCTGATGAATCAGATTATTGTAGTTACTGACGAGACTGGTGAGGAAAGTGCAGTGCGGGATCAGGCAACCATCCGTGTGGAAGATAAGGAGAAGGATGGTAGTGGAAATGGGAGCGGAAATGGAAAAGGGGGTGGAAATGGAGATGGAACTGGCATAGGCAGTGGGAATAATGATGGCAACACAATGGCTGCATCTACATCTCCATCTCCAAAAACAGGGGATTCTTCCCACAAAGAGCTGTTTCAGGTACTGATTCTGCTTTCGTTTCTTTTTTCCGCTGTAGCCGCCAGAAGAATGTTTGGAGGCAATGCTCACAGATGACCCGTGAATGGAAACTATAATGTGAGGTGAACGGTTACTGTTTTTTAACAGGAAAGATTGAAAACAAATTCTGTGTGTGATATTCTATAAAAGAGTATGCGTTGCTGTATGATGTCATCAGATTAGAGCGTGTTTGAAAAATCATTCCCGCAAATTGTGACACAAATCTTGTAGAAAGTCTTTTTCAAACAAGCTCTGGCGTGATTTTAAAGTAACGTCAATATAGGGAGGCATGTATTATGAAATTATCATCCTTATTAGAGAAGTTAGAATACACCTGCGTGCAGGGAAGCACAGAGCAGGAAGTCACTGGTGTTGTTTATGATTCCAGAAAGGTAACAGACGGCTCTCTGTTTATCTGTATCAGAGGTGCTGTTGTAGATGGACATAAATTTATCCCGGATGTAACAGCAAAAGGGGCTAAAGTTCTGGTAGTAGAAGAGGAGGTTTCTGCACCGTCGGATGTTACAGTTATCCAGGTGACAGACACCAGATATGCTATGGCATTTATTTCAGCAGCCTGGTTCGGACATCCGGCAGAGAAGCTGAAAACAATCGGAATTACCGGAACCAAGGGAAAAACTACCACTACCTATATGGTAAAATCCATTCTGGAAAATGCTGGATACAAGGTTGGTCTGATCGGTACTATTGAGGCAATTATTGGAAATAAGATAATACCTGCTTCTAATACTACACCAGAATCCTATGTAGTTCAGGAGTATTTTCACGAAATGGTGGAAGCTGGCTGTGATTGTGTGGTTATGGAAGTTTCCTCACAGGGGCTGATGCTGCATCGTACTCAGGGATTTGTGTTTGATTTTGGAATTTTTACAAATATTGAACCAGATCATATTGGTCCAAACGAGCACAAGGACTTTGACCAT
Organism: Ruminococcus sp. AM42-11; assembly: GCF_003480145.1. Classification (NCBI taxonomy): domain Bacteria; kingdom Bacillati; phylum Bacillota; class Clostridia; order Eubacteriales; family Oscillospiraceae; genus Ruminococcus; species Ruminococcus sp. AM42-11. The sequence goes on from NZ_QUIO01000004.1 coordinate 92,289, forward strand.
TATCTGTCTTGTAAAGCTATGCTTCTCAAGCAGTGCCGCGTAGGAATTGTAAACCGTGATGATGAGCATTTTGACAGAATTGTAGAGGGACATACCTGTACTCTGGAAACCTATGGCTTTTCAAAAAAAGCAGACCTTCGCGCTGAGGATGCCAGACTGATTGGAGGAAAAGGCTATCTTGGAATTTCCTATCAGCTGAAGGGACTTATGGATTTCCCTGTTGAAATCGACATCCCGGGTAAATTCAGTATTTACAACTCTCTTACCGCTATTGCAATCTGCCGTCATTTTAAGGTTTCCCAGGAAAATATCCTGAAGGCGCTGAAGGTAGCAAAAGTAAAAGGCCGTATTGAGATGGTGAAAGTATCTGATGAATTTACTCTGATGATTGATTATGCACATAATGCAATGGCTTTGGAAAGTCTTCTTACTACATTGCGTGAGTATCATCCACACAGACTGGTCTGCCTGTTTGGCTGTGGCGGAAACCGCTCCAGGCTTCGCCGTTATGAGATGGGAGAGGTTTCCGGTCGTCTGGCAGATCTGACCATCATCACTTCTGATAATCCGCGAGATGAGGAGCCTCAGGCTATTATTGATGACATCAAAGTGGGCATGGCGAAGACAGAAGGTAAATATGTGGAGATTCCAGATCGCAAGGAAGCAATCGCTTATGCCATCCATCACGGAGAACCAGGGGATATTGTGGTGCTGGCTGGTAAAGGTCATGAAGATTACCAGGAAATCAAAGGTAAAAAATATCCTATGGATGAGCGTGTGTTGATCGCAGATATTCTTGCTGGAAAGTAAAACATGACATATGCAGATATTATTGTAGACATTTCCCATGAGAAGCTGGATAAAAGCTTTCAATATCTGGTTCCGGAGAAACTGAAGGACGAGATACAGGTGGGAATGGTGGTTTCCATTCCATTTGGAAGAGGAAATCATGTGCGCAAGGGATATGTAGTGGGGATTTCTGATGAGCCCAAGGTAAAGGGAATCCAGCTTAAGTCTGTTGCCGGTATTGAAAATGATCAGGAAACCACAGAATCCAGGCTGATCGCGCTGGCAGGGTGGATGAAAGAAAATTATGGCTCTACCATGATCCAGGCTCTGAAAACAGTTCTTCCTATTCAGAAAAAGATGAAAGCCCAGGAAAAAAGGTGGATAACCCTTCTGATTTCCAGAGAAGATGGGGAAAAGCTTCTGGAAGAGCTCAGCATGACCAGATTTAAAGCACGTATCCGCCTTCTGGAAGCACTCTTGCAGAATGAAAATGGGAAAATTGAGACTGCCTGGGCTTCAAAGGAGCTTGGCACTACGGCTTCTGTCCTGAGATATTTTGAAGAACAGGGGATTGCTTCTGTGGAGTCAGATGAAGTGTATAGAAATGCAGTTGCAGATGCAGAGAATATTCCGCATGTGGCACCAGCAGTATTAAGTATATCCCAGCAAATGGCTGTGAATCAGATCTTATCAGAATGGGAACACCCGGATCCGAGACCGGTTCTTCTTCACGGAGTTACCGGCAGCGGAAAAACGGAAGTATATATGGAGCTGATCGATAAGGTGATAAAGGAAGGCGGTCAGGCAATCGTGCTGATTCCGGAAATTGCGCTGACTTATCAGACTGTACGGCGATTTTATGGTCGTTTTGGTGATAAGGTGTCGGTAATTAACTCCAGACTTTCCCTGGGAGAGCGTTATGACCAGTTTAAAAGAGCCAAACAGGGAGAACTGCAGGTTATGGTGGGACCCCGTTCAGCACTTTTTACTCCTTTTGGAAGGCTGAGGCTGATCATTATTGATGAGGAGCATGAATCTTCTTATAAAAGTGAAAACAGTCCAAGGTATCACGCCCGGGAAACGGCTATCCACAGAGCAAAGCTGGAAGGCGCAAGAGTAATTCTTGGTTCTGCAACTCCATCTATGGAAGCGTATTACAGGGCGAAAGAAGGAGAATATGTCCTTGTAAAGCTGGAAGCCAGATTTGAAGAAAGACCTCTTCCCAGGGTATCAATTATTGACATGAGGGAACAACTAAAAAAAGGAAACCGCCTTGCCCTCAGTCTGGAACTGAGAGAAGACCTGAGCCAGTGCCTGAAAAAAGGGGAGCAGGCCATGTTGTTTCTCAACCGCCGTGGCTACGCAGGGTTTGTTTCATGCCGTTCCTGCGGTCATGTAATGAAATGTCCTCACTGTGACGTTTCCTTAAGTGAGCATAATGGCAGAAAGCTGATCTGTCATTATTGTGGTTATGAAACTGTGAAACCGGACAAATGTCCAGTCTGTTCTTCCCCATATATAGGCGGTTTTAAAGCGGGAACCCAGCAGATCCAGCAGGTGGTAGAAAAAGAATTTCCAGAGGCAAGAGTTCTTCGAATGGATTACGACACTACAAGAGCTAAGGGAAGCTATGAAAAAATTCTGTCTGCTTTTTCCAGGCATGAGGCCGATATTTTGATTGGAACCCAGATGATCGTCAAGGGACATGATTTCCCGGATGTTACACTTGTGGGGATCCTTGCTGCAGATTTATCCCTGAATGCTGATGATTATCGCAGTGGTGAGCGCACTTTTCAGCTTCTTACCCAGGCGGTGGGACGAGCAGGAAGAGGAAGGAAAGAAGGCCATGCCTTGATCCAGACTTATAGTCCGGATCATTACAGCATACAGACAGCTGCAAAGCAGGATTACGAAGAATTTTACCAGGAAGAGATGGGATACCGTCTTCTTATGGATTATCCCCCGGCTGCCCATATGATGGCAGTGCTTGGTTCTTCGGAGGATGAGAAGCTTCTTGAGACAGCCATGCACTATCTTGGTCTGTTTACAGGAAAAATATATGCGGGAAAAGATCTTCATGTGATCGGTCCCGCCCCTGCGTCTGTAGGGAAAGTAAAGGATGTATACAGAAGAGTACTTTATCTGAAACATGAGAATTATGATCTGCTTGTCCGAATAAAGGACAGGCTGGAGGAATATATAGAAATCAATTCCGGCTTCAGAAAAGTTAATATACAATTTGATTTTTCATAAGGCGAAATACCGGAAATAAAGGGCTGCGTTAAGGTGCAGGGCTTTGAAACAACGGGTATTTCCAAATTCAAAGATAAAGGAGATAACACAGAGATGGCACTTAGAACAATCAGAACAGAGGGAGATTCCGTTTTAGAAAAAATCTGCAGACCAGTAGAGAAAATCGACAAACGTACAAAGGATCTGGTAGGAGACATGCTGGAAACCATGTATGACGCATGCGGTGTTGGCCTTGCAGCTCCCCAGGTGGGTATATTAAAGAGAATCGTAGTGATCGATATTGGAGATGGTCCAATTATTCTTATCAATCCGGAAATTCTTATGACATCCGGTGAGCAGACAGGCGAGGAGGGATGTTTAAGTGTTCCGGGAATGTCCGGTCAGGTTACCCGCCCAAATTATGTGAAGGTAAAAGCTCTTGATATGGATATGAATGAGCAGATATATGAAGGAGAAGGACTCCTTGCCCGTGCATTTTGTCATGAGCTGGATCATCTTGACGGAAAAATGTACACACGTCTGGTTGAAGGTGAATTACATCATGTAAGTTATGACAATGAGGAGGAAGAGGAATAAATGAAAATTGTTTATATGGGAACGCCGGATTTTGCAGTTAATCCCCTTCATGCACTGGCTGAAGCTGGCTATGAGGTGGCAGGTGTTATAACCCAGCCGGATAAGCCGAAGGGAAGGGGAAAGACTATGCTTCCCACTCCTGTAAAGGAAGAGGCAATGAAACATAGGTTCCCGGTTTACCAGCCTGTGAAGGTACGCGATCCGGAATTTTTACAGGTTCTGGAGAAACTGGATCCCGATATTATTGTGGTAGCTGCCTTTGGACAGATCATTCCCAAAAGCATTCTGGAGCTTCCGAAATACGGATGTATTAACATCCATGCATCCCTGCTTCCGAAATACCGCGGTGCAGCTCCTATTCAGCAGGCAGTTATTGATGGGGAAAAGGAGTCAGGTGTTACGATCATGAGAATGGGAACAGGTCTTGATACAGGAGATATGATCTCAAAGATCGTAGTGCCGATTGCAAAAGATGAGACGGGCGGAACTCTGTTTGATAAGCTTGCAGAAGCAGGAGCGAAGCTTCTTGTTGAGACATTGCCTCACATTTTTGATGGCACAGCTGTTTACGAGAAACAGCCGGAGGAAAGCCCTACTCCCTATGCCGGTATGATCACCAAACAGATGGGATTGATCAATTTCGGGAAATCAGCCGAGGAACTGGAAAGACTGGTGCGAGGTTTAAATCCGTGGCCAAGTGCATTTACTTTCTGGAATGGAAAAACTTTGAAGGTATGGGAAAGCTTTGTAGTAAAAAGTGAAGAAGCTGGCGCAGAAAAGTCAGAACCTGGAACGGTAGTAAAAACAGACAAAAAAGGAATTTACGTGGCTTGCGGTGAGGATGTTCTGGTACTTTCACAGGTACAGCTAGAAGGAAAAAAGAGAATGGATGCGGATGCATTCCTTCGAGGATGTCATATAGAAACCGGAAGCAGATTCACAGATAAAAAGGAGTGATCTTATGTACGGATATGGGTATCCTTATGGATTTTATGTTGATCCTACTTATGTATTGCTGATCATTGGAATGGTGCTGGCACTGGCTGCATCTGGAAAGATGAAAAGCACTTTTGCACGTTATCAGCAGGTGCGCAGCCATTCAGGTCTTACAGGAGCTCAGACTGCCCAGAGGATTTTAAATGCAGCCGGAATTTACGACGTAACGATTGTTCCAATTTCCGGAAGCCTTACAGATCATTATGATCCGAGAACAAAGAGGCTGGCACTTTCACAGGACGTATATGGAAGAACTTCTGTGGCAGCTGTATGTGTCGCTGCCCATGAGTGTGGTCATGCCATTCAGCACAATATAAATTATGCACCGCTGAATATCCGTTCAGCTATTGTTCCGGTGGCAAATATCGGATCTTCCCTTTCCTGGCCGATTTTTCTTCTGGGACTGATCCTTTCCATACCGGCACTTACAACTGTAGGAATTGTGCTGTTTTCACTGGCGGTACTGTTTCAGCTTGTACACTTCCGGTAGAATTCAATGCTTCCTCAAGAGCTTTAAAAATGCTGGAAAGCACAGGAATTTTAAGCCGCGAGGAAAACAAAGGTGCGAAGAAGGTTCTTACAGCGGCAGCCCTTACTTATGTAGCAGCTCTTGCTTCTTCCATTTTACAGCTTCTGAGACTGATCATACTTTCCGGAGGTAGAAGACGGGATGATTAACGGAATCAATTCCAGGGAGATGATCCTGGAAATTTTACTTGAAATCGAAGAGGGCGAGCACAGTCACGTGGCAATTCGGAATGCCCTTTCCAAATATCAGTTCCTTCCCAAACAGGACCGGGCATTTATCACCCGTGTCTGTGAAGGAACGCTGGAATACCGGATCCAGATTGATTACATTATCAATTCTTTTTCCAAGGTGACAGTTGATAAGATGAAGCCTGCAATCCGGGAAATTTTAAGAAGTGCAGTATATCAGCTGAAATACATGGATAGTGTGCCAGATAGCGCAGTGTGCAATGAGGCTGTGAAGCTGGCGCAAAGAAAAGGTTTTTATAATCTGAAGCCTTTTGTAAATGGTGTTCTTCGTACCATAGCCCGGGAAATGGATCAGGTCCGGTTCCCTCAAAAAGAAGATGATCTGTTGAAATATCTTTCTGTAAAGTATTCCATGCCAGAGGTGCTGGTAACCAGGTGGCTGGAAGCCTATGGAGAAGAAACAACAGAGAAGATACTGGCGGATTTTCTTACGGAACATCCTCTTACCATCAGATGCCGAACTTATCTGAATTCCAAGGAAGAGATTGTAAAAAGCCTGGAAAGTCAGGGCGTTCATGTAGCGCCTGCTCCATATCTGCCTTATGCATACAGCATTTCTGATTTTAACCACATTCTTGCACTGGATGCTTTTATCAAGGGTAAAATCGTCGTGCAGGATGTAAGTTCCATGCTGGTTGCGGAGGTTGCAGATCCGAAGAAGGGTGATTATGTTATTGACGTGTGTGCTGCGCCAGGTGGAAAGAGTCTTCATATGGGAGACAAGATGGAGGGATATGGAACGGTAGATGCAAGAGATGTAAGCCAGTATAAAGTCAATCTGATCGAGGAAAATATCCAACGTACCAATTCTATTAATGTACAGGCAAGAGTGCAGGATGCTACTATTTTTGATCAGGATTCAGAACTGCTTGCAGATGTTGTAATTGCAGATGTACCTTGTTCCGGGTATGGAGTGATCGGCAAGAAGCCGGAAATCAAATACCGTGTTACGCCACAGAAACAGGATGAAATAGTGATTCTGCAGAGAACCATTCTGGATCGCGCAGCAAACTATGTGAAGCCAAGAGGAGAGCTGATCTTCAGTACCTGTACCATTGCAAAAGAAGAAAACGAAGAGAACATGATGTGGTTTTTGAATAATTATCCATTTAAGCTGGAGAGCCTGGATCCTTATCTTCCAGAGGAGCTGCACTCAGAGACAACTGCACTTGGATATCTGCAGCTGCTTCCTGGAGTACATAAGACAGACGGCTTCTTTATTGCGAAATTCAGAAGAAAATAGGAATATAAATATGACAGACATTAAGTCGATGACGAAAGACGAACTGAAAAATCTGATAACCGAACTGGGAGAGAAACCCTTTCGGGCAAAGCAGATCTACAGCTGGTTACATGAACATCTGGTAACCTCTTATGATGAGATGGGAAACATACCAGGAAAATTAAAAGAAAAACTGAAAGACTATCCCATAGCGGCATTGGAAATGGTGGATGAACAGGTTTCTGCCATTGACGGCACAAGAAAATATCTGTTCCGCCTTTCTGATGGAAATGTGATCGAGAGTGTTCTTATGCGTTATAAGCATGGAAATTCCGTATGTATTTCGTCACAGGTAGGCTGTAAAATGGGGTGTCGTTTTTGTGCTTCCACTATTGGAGGCTGGACAAGAAACCTTCTTCCTTCGGAAATGCTGGATCAGATTTACAGGATCCAGAGCATAACGGGAGAGCGGGTATCTAATGTAGTAGTAATGGGAACCGGCGAACCTATGGATAATTATGATCATATTGTACGCTTTGTACATCTGCTTTCCGATGAAGATGGTCTTAACATCAGCCAGAGGAATATCACCGTATCGACCTGCGGAATTGTTCCGAAAATTTATGAGCTTGCAAAGGAAAAACTGCAGATTACCCTTGCCCTGTCTCTGCATGCACCAAATGATGAAAAAAGACAGGAACTTATGCCTATTGCACAGCGGTACAGTATGGACGAAGTCCTGGATGCATGCCGCAATTATTTTCAGGAGACTGGCAGGAGAATTACTTTTGAATACAGTCTTGTGGCTGGTGTTAATGACAGTGACGAAGATGCAAGAGAGCTGAGCAGCAGAATCCATGATATTAATTGTCATGTAAATCTAATCCCGGTAAACCCTATTAAGGAGCGTTCTTACAGGCGTTCTACGCATCAGGCTGTAGAGAATTTTAAAATAAAACTTGAAAAATGCGGAATTAATGTTACTATTAGAAGGGAAATGGGCAGTGACATAGACGGTGCCTGTGGACAATTACGAAAAAGTTATATGGAAAAAAGTTACGATCCGCAGTAATGAAAAACTGGTGTTTCTATGTTGAACAACAGTACGAAAAGGACAGAAAGCGAGAAGTGACATGAGGGTATATTCAGCTACGAATATAGGAATGAAGCGGAAGATGAACCAGGATTATGTGTTCGCTTCCCAGGACACAGTTGGAAATCTCCCGAACCTCTTTGCTGTTGCTGATGGAATGGGAGGGCACAATGCAGGTGATTATGCTTCCTCTCACGCGGTCAGGATACTGGTAGATGAAATCAGGGAGGATACGGATTATAATCCTGTAAAGGTAATCCGCCATGCCATTGAGACTGCGAACACAGAAATTATAGAACAGGCGCAGAAGGATGAGAAGCTTCGTGGAATGGGAACTACCATGGTAGTAGCCACCATTGTAGGTCAGTATGCTTATGTTGCCAATGTGGGAGACAGCAGACTATATGTGGTGGATAAACAGCTGAGGCAGATTACCAGGGATCATTCACTGGTTCAGGAAATGGTAAGAATGGGTGAAATCACTGCTGAGGAGGCAAGAAATCATCCGGATAAAAACATTATCACCAGAGCTCTGGGAGCAGAAAAAACTGTAGACGTGGATTTCTTTGATATGCGTCTGGAACCGGGAAGTACGATCCTGATGTGTTCCGATGGTCTCAGCAATATGGTGGAAGACAAAAAAATGGAAGAAATCATATTGAATTCTGATGAGGATATCACCTGGAAGGGAAATACTCTTATCCAGGAAGCCAACAACAACGGCGGCAAGGATAACATTGCAATCATATTGATAGAACCATTCACGAATGAGGTGGAAACATGTTAAAGACAGGTATGATTATAGTAGAACGCTATGAAATTGTAAGTAAAATCGGTACCGGCGGAATGGCGGACGTATATAAGGCAATGGACCATAAACTAAACCGTTTTGTGGCAGTTAAGGTTCTGAAGCCGGAATTCAGGGAAGATGCAACTTTTGTAAAGAAATTCAGAAGTGAAGCGCAGGCAGCAGCAGGTCTTACCCATCCAAACATAGTAAATGTATTTGATGTAGGCGATGATGAGGGTGTTTATTATATCGTAATGGAGCTGATCGAGGGAATCACTCTTAAGGAGTATATTTCCAAGAAAGGCAAGCTTTCGGTAAAGGAAGCTACCAGTATTGCCATTCAGGTATCTATGGGACTTGAGGCAGCACACAGCCACGGCATTGTACATCGTGATGTGAAGCCTCAGAATATTATTATTTCCACAGACGGCAAAGTAAAGGTAACAGACTTTGGAATTGCAAGAGCTGCTTCTTCCAATACCATCAGCTCTAATGTTATGGGGTCTGTACATTACAGCTCACCAGAGCAGGTACGAGGCGGCTACAGCGATGAGAAGAGTGATATCTACTCACTTGGTATCACTTTATATGAGATGGTAACAGGACGTGTTCCTTTTGACGGAGATACTACAGTTGCCATTGCAATCAAACATCTTCAGGAAGAGATGGTACCGCCAAGTGTTTATTCCCCAGATCTGCCGTACAGTCTGGAACAGATTATTATGAAATGTACCCAGAAGAGTGTGGATCGCAGATATAATAAGATGGAGGACGTGATCGAAGATCTGAAGCATTCTCTTATTGACCCGCAGGGAGATTTTGTGAAGCTTACATCTGTAGATACAGACGCTAAGACGGTTGTAATTTCTGATGAAGAGCTTGGAGAGATCAAGCACACTCCGAAGCAGACTCTTAAACCGGATATAGAAACTCTGGAAAAAGAACTGAATGAGACAAACTACGATGATGATGACGATTTCGGGTATGACGATAAGGAAGAGAGCTCGAAAGGCTCCAGAAAGAACCGGGATCGTGAACGAAGCAGAGAGCGGGAAGAGAGAGAAAGACGTATCAAAAAGCAGAAAAGAGGCGTCAGTGTAGCTGGAAGTATTATTGCTTTGATCATAGGTGCCGCAGTTCTGATCGCGGTAATTCTTGTTGTGGGAAAGGCAGCAGGTCTGATCGGAGACAGCAAGGATTCTTCTTTGGATCAGCAGAATCAGCAGGCACAGGTTACCCAGGCTGCTGACGAAGATGATGGTATGGTACCAGTACCTGATCTTATCGGTAAGACAGAGGCTGAGGCACAGGAACTTTGCGCTTCTGTAAATATCGGAATGACCTACAAAGGTGAAGAGGCTTCCACACAGGAAAAAGGCAAGATTTCTTCACAGGATCCTGTACAGGGAACAAAGGTAGCTAAAAATTCAACTGTTAACTATTATTTAAGTAAAGGTTCTGAGTCCGTTACCCTTACAGATATGTTCGGTCAGAATGGCGCTTTGGCGCAGGAAACTCTGGAAAGCCAGGGCTTAACGGTTCAGATCAATAAGATTTACCCGGATGAAAGTCAGTCTTCTATGGTAGACATTGGATGTGTCCTTGATACTGAGCCTGCAGCAGGAACTACTGTCAAGGCAGGCGATACAGTTACTCTTACCATCAGCCGTGGTATTAATTATGGTGACAGTGTACAGGTGCCAGATGTAACCGGAATGGAGAAGAATGATGCAATTGCCAAGCTTGGCAAATTCATTAATATTAATGTGGAAATGCAGATGAGCACAGACGTTGCAGAGGGAACTGTTATCTCTCAGGATCCTATAGGATATACAGATGACAACCCGGTATATGCAGATCCGGATAACGATACGATCACTCTTATTGTAAGCAGTGGAAGTCAGGATACTTCTTCACAGAATACTGAGGATCAGAGTTCCTCTGATACTACTGCAGCAGCAAATGGCGAAGTATGGAAATGTACACAGAAACTGAATACGCCTACCGGATATAATGGAGGTCTGATCAGACTGGAGCTTGTTCAGAATGTAGGCGGCGCTCCAAAAGCAAGCTCTGTGGTAGAAGGACAGCAGCTTACTTTCCCATATCAGCTGGATATTACAGGTGCACCAGGAGTTGCTGAGGGTACTTTATATCTGTCTGAGCAGCAATCTGATGGAAGCTATCAGGAACTTGGCCATTATCCTCTTACTTTTGAGAAGGTTGAGTAATCCATGCAGGGAAAGATCATTAAAGGAATTGCAGGCTTCTATTATATCTATGCGGAAGACGGCAATGTTTACGAATGTAAAGCAAAAGGAATTTTTCGAAAGGATAATTTCAAGCCTCTGGTAGGTGATAATGTGGAGATTACCGTTTTGAATGAGGAGGAGAAGGAAGGCAGTGTAACTTCCATTCTTCCCCGCCGCAATTCACTTATCCGTCCTGCTGTTGCCAACGTAGATCAGGCATTTTTGATTTTTGCCATGGAGAATCCAAAGCCTAACTTTCTTCTTCTGGACCGCTTTCTGATTATGATGAAGCAGCAGGAAATTCCTGCAGTTATCTGCTTCAATAAGAAAGATGTGGGAGAGAAGGAAGAAATGGAAAAGCTTTACGAAATCTACACTGGATGTGGATATCGTGTAGTGCTTTCCAGTACCTATGAGGGAGAGGGAATGGACGAGATCCATGAGATACTGAAGGGAAAAACAACAGTAGTTGCAGGACCTTCCGGTGTGGGGAAATCTTCCATTACCAACTGTATGCAGGGTGAAGTGCAGATGGAGACTGGTGAGATCAGCAAAAAACTGAAGCGCGGCAAGCATACCACCAGACATTCCCAGGTAATCCCGGTGGAGAAGAATACTTTCCTGGTGGATACTCCGGGATTTTCTTCTTTGTATCTTACCGATATGAAGGAAGAGGAGCTTCGGGATTACTTCCCGGAATTTGTAATGTATGAGCCGCAATGCCGGTTTCAGGGGTGTATGCACATTCATGAACCGGGCTGTGCAGTGAAGAAAGCTCTGTCTGAAGGTAAAATTAGTCAGCAGCGGTATGACAACTATCTGGCTTTATATGAGGAATTAAAAGAGAAAAGGAGATACTAAAACTATGTATCAGCTATGCCCTTCCATTTTATCAGCGGATTTTAACCGTCTGGGCGAACAGATTAAAATTCTTGAAAACGAAGGAGTTGAATGGCTCCATATTGATGTTATGGATGGAGATTTTGTACCGAGCATTTCCTTTGGTATGCCGGTGATCAAATCCATCCGTAAAGAATCCAAGATGTTTTTTGATGTTCATCTTATGGTGACAGAGCCGGAAAGATACATTCAGGATTTTGTAAATTGTGGTGCGGATTCCATCACCGTTCATGCTGAGGCATGTGAGGATCTGGAACGTACTATAGAGCGTATCAAGGATGCAGGAGTGAAAGTTGGTGTTTCCATCAAGCCTGCAACTCCGGTAAATGATATCAGCCATATGCTTGAGGATGTGGATATGGTTTTGGTAATGACTGTTCAGCCTGGCTTTGGCGGACAGAAATATATGGACGAGTGTACAGAGAAGATTCAGGAACTGAGAGAACTGATCGACAAAGAGAATCTGAATGTGGATATTGAGGTTGACGGTGGAATCAATGAAGGTACCATAGAGACTGTTATGAAAGCTGGTGCCAATATCTTTGTTGCCGGATCCTGGGTATTCGGCGGTGATATTGCCCAGAATGTCCGCCATATTCAGAAACAGATCGAAGAGATTGGTGACAGGATTGAGTGAGAGATAGAATGATAGATACAGTAATCGTAAGCGGGGGCATGATCCAGAAAGATTTTGCCCTCGATTTTATAAGAAAAATAGAAGAAGAGCGAAAAGGAAAGAAGCTGCTTTTGCTGGCGGCTGACAGAGGACTGGATTTCTTTCTGGAAACAGGTCTTGTCCCGGATATTGTGGACGGTGATTTTGACAGTTTATCAGGTGCTGGAAAGGCATATCTGGAGAGTCTTGACCATACAGAAATTGTCAGACTGAATCCTGAAAAGGATGATACAGATACCCAGTCTACTTTAAATCTGGCAATAAGAAGAGGGGCAAAGAATATTCTTATTCTTGGCGCAACTGGTGGAAGACTGGATCATTTTATTGGAAACATGGGACTTTTGGAATATGGCAGACAAAAGGGTGTCAATGTGATCCTGGCAGATGCTCAGAATTACATCTGTCTTGTGGAAAATGGCTATATTATTCGAAAAGACAGTCAGTTCGGAAAATATATTTCTTTTTTCGCAGCCGGTGAAACGGTTGAAGGTCTTACTTTGAAGGGGTTTAAATACCCATTGGATCATTACCGCCTTACTACAGATAACTGCGGCCGCACCGTTAGCAACGAGATCCAGGAAGAAAAGGCCAAGGTACTCTACGAAAAAGGCAGTCTTCTTATGATCATGTCCAGAGATTTGAAATAAATGATGTATTACAAAAGAGAAACACTTCATATTCAATTGGAAATATGAGGTGTTTTTTCAAATTTATCAGATTGTCCAGAGCTTTTGTCTTGATGGAAAGAGTTGGGTATGCTAAAATAAAAAGATGTATAGAGAAGACAATATGGGGCCGGAAATATATCATATTTTTATTGTTTGTGGTATAATAGCAAAAGAATGGCGTAAAGAAATGTCAAACGCCCCTAAAAATAAGGAGAAATAGGATAAAATGAAATTAGGTATCGTTGGACTTCCAAATGTAGGAAAAAGTACACTTTTTAATTCCCTGACAAAGGCTGGTGCAGAATCTGCGAACTATCCCTTCTGTACCATTGACCCGAATGTGGGAGTTGTTACTGTGCCGGATGAAAGACTTGCACTGCTTGGTGATTTTTATCATTCCAAGAAAGTGACACCGGCCGTTATAGAATTTGTTGACATTGCAGGACTTGTAAAGGGCGCTTCTAAGGGAGAAGGTCTTGGAAACCAGTTCCTTGCAAACATCCGTGAAGTTGATGCAATCGTTCATGTAGTACGCTGTTTTGAGGATACCAATGTAATTCACGTAGATGGAAGCATCGACCCGATCCGTGATATTGAGACTATCAACCTGGAGCTCATTTTCTCTGATCTTGAGATCCTGGAGAGAAGAATTGCAAAGGTTACCAAGACTGCCCGTATGGACAAAGAAGCTGCAAAAGAGCTTGATTTCCTTCAGAAGATCAAGAAATGGCTGGAAGACGGCAAAATGGCCATCACTATGGAACTGGAGAATGAGGATGAGGAAGCATGGATGGGAACATACAATTTGCTCACTCAGAAACCGGTTATTTACGCTGCAAATGTTGCAGAAGACGATCTTGCAAATGATGGTGCTGACAATGCGCATGTACAGGCTGTAAGAAAATATGCTGCAGAGCAGAACAGTGAGATTTTCGTAATCTGTGCACAGATCGAGGAAGAGATTTCCGAACTGGATGAGGATGAGAGAAAAATGTTCCTGGAGGATCTTGGACTCAAGGAATCAGGACTTGAGAAGCTGGTTAAGGCAAGTTATCATCTCCTTGGACTTATGAGCTTCCTGACCTCCGGAGAAGATGAGACCAGAGCATGGACCATCAAGATTGGAACCAAGGCTCCGCAGGCAGCAGGTAAGATTCATTCTGATTTTGAGCGTGGATTCATTAAGGCTGAGGTGGTAAACTATCAGGATCTTCTTGACTGTGGCTCCTATGCAGGCGCAAGAGAAAAAGGTCTTGTAAGAATGGAAGGTAAGGATTACGTAGTACAGGATGGCGATGTGATCTTATTCCGTTTCAATGTCTGATAAGTAATAGAAACAGAGGGATAGCATAAATGTCAATTCAGTTTCCGAATCTAGGAATAAACCTGGGTTATGTGGGGAAATCCATTCAAATATTTGGATTTGAGATTACATTTTTTGGCCTTGTAATAGCTCTGGGAATGCTTCTGGGAATGGGATTTGTGATTCTGGAAGCGAAGCGCTGCGGCGAGAATAAAGACGATTATCTGGAAATGATGATCATGTCCCTGCTTCTGGGTGTGGTCGGATCCAGAATGCTTTATGTTTTATGTTCCTGGAATCTTTATAAGGGCAATATTATTGAGATCTTTAATGTGAGAAATGGCGGACTTACATTCTACGGCGGTCTGTTTGGAGGAATGCTGGGAGCAGCCATTTACTGCGGCGTGCGCAGAAAATCTTTTATGCAGATGGCAGATACTGCCAGCATGGGAATCGTTATTGCGCAGATAATAGGAAGGTGGGGAGATTTCTTTAACAGGGAATCTTTCGGTGAGTATACCAACAGCATATTTGCAATGCAGCTCCCTTTATCTGCTGTGCGTTCCAGCGAAGTGACATCTGCAATGAGGGAAAACCTGGAGACAATAGGTGGAACTTCTTATATTCAAGTACATCCGGTTTTCTTATACGAGAGTCTTTGGTGTCTGCTTTTGTTTCTCCTGATGCTTGTGTGGAAGCGCAAAAAACATTTCCACGGAGAAGTATTTCTGAAATATCTGGCAGGATATGGTCTCGGACGATTTTGCATAGAACTTCTTCGAACAGACAAGCTTATGATTCCGGGAACTTCTGTTGGAATTTCCCAGCTGATCTCAGCAGCACTGTTTGTAATCTGTGCTATGATCGCAGTCGTGGAAGAAACCATGGCGAAAAAGAGGGCGGCAAGGCGCAGACGCAGGAGAGAACAGGACTATGAAGCGCAGGAAAGAGCAGCCAGAGAAGCTGAAGCAGAAGAATACAGAGACCGGCTCAGACTGGAGAGAGCTTTTGCAGATGGAGATGCCGCAGGTGTTCCGGAAGTCTATAACGGAACAGCATCTGCTTATGAACATGATTCCGAAGAATCAGAAGAAACTTCGTCTGTGGAAGAAGAGCATCCGGAAGAAGATCCTCAGGATGAAAAGAACACAGAGAAAATCGTGGAAGAGGAAAATTCAGTTGCTGAGGATTTCTATGAGGAGGACTCAGAGAAAGATACAGAAGAAATTTCTGAGGAGGAAGCTTTGCCAGAAGCTTCCGGTACAGAAAATTATGTGGAAGAAAATGCCGGGATTTCTGAAGAAGAAACTGTTGCTGCGAAGGGTCCGACAGCTTCAGAAGAAGATGAATGGTTGTATAGCCAGCCGCGCAGATTTGCGAAAAAACCTGCCCATGAGCAGAAAGATTGATCATATGATTGTCAGATACCTGAATCTGGACTAAACAAAACGTTATTTTGGTGGGAGCGAATCCCACTGAAGTGGCGTTTTTTTGTGTGTAATAGGTAATTTCGCTGGAATTTCCGGCAATATAAAAAGTCCTGCAGGGCAGGATTTATTTTATAAAAAATTTTTTGACTGCATTTTCACTGTTTGTAAGGACTTTGTAACAGAATTATGTAATAGATTTCATAATTTCCCACTTGTAATTTAGGGGCAAATGGGTTAGAATGGGTTCATAAGTGGTAGGAAGTGGAGAAAAGTGGTGACAAATGGGGACGAAGTGGCAGAACTTCCATTTGTTTCCCGTCATGAGATACGAGGGGGAGACTCGTATTTCACGAGAGTAGGTGAGTTTTTATGTTCATGGGCGAGTACAATCACACAATCGACGCGAAGGGGCGTTTGATCATCCCGGCGAAATTTCGGGAACCTTTAGGTGAGGAATTTGTTCTTACCAGAGGACTTGATGGTTGTCTTTATATTTATCCTATGGATGAATGGGAAGCCTTTGAAGAGAAACTCCGTGCATTACCACTTACAAATAAAGACGCTAGAGCCTTTTCGCGCTTCTTTGTTGCAGGTGCAACAACATGTGAACTGGACAAGCAGGGGAGAATTCTCGTACCACAGACGTTACGTGAGTTCGCTGGTCTGGAGAAAGATGTTATTCTGGCTGGAAACTTAAGCAGAGTAGAAGTCTGGAGCAAGGAGAAATGGAGCGAGAATTGCAATTATGACGATATGGACAGCATTGCTGCCGACATGGAGAACATGGGAATCGTCATCTGAGCATAAAATAAGCGAGAAATCCAACAGGAGACGGAAATGGAATTTAAACACAAATCTGTATTACTGGACGAGACCGTTGGCGGGCTGAATATTAAGCCGGATGGAATCTATGTGGATGGCACTTTGGGCGGCGCAGGACATGCCATTGAGGTATGCAGGAAACTTTCTGCCAAGGGGAGATTTATTGGTATAGATCAAGACCAGGATGCGATAATTGCTGCGAGTGAACGGCTTGCCGCCTTTGACCAGGTGACAATCATTCGCAGCAATTATTGTTACATGGTACAGGAGCTTGCCGCAAGGGGAATTCACAAGGTGAATGGTATTGTTCTGGATTTGGGAGTATCCTCCTATCAGCTGGACAATGAGGAACGTGGATTTACCTATCGGGTAGATGCACCTCTTGACATGCGCATGGACCAGAGACAGACACAGACTGCCAGTGACATTGTTAACGGTTATGAAGAAAGAGAACTGTATCGCATTATCCGCGATTACGGTGAAGATAAATTTGCGAAAAATATCGCGA
Organism: Ruminococcus sp. AM42-11; assembly: GCF_003480145.1. Lineage (NCBI taxonomy): Bacteria > Bacillati > Bacillota > Clostridia > Eubacteriales > Oscillospiraceae > Ruminococcus > Ruminococcus sp. AM42-11. Next base: position 109,344 of record NZ_QUIO01000004.1, read on the forward strand.
AACATATAGTAGCAGCAAGACAGCAGAGCCCCATTATGACAACGGGCCAGCTTACACAGATCATCCGCGAATCCATACCTATGAAGATACAGGCAGCAGGAGGTCATCCGGCTAAGCGTACGTTCCAGGCAATCAGGATTGAGCTGAATAAGGAACTGGATGTTCTTCGTGATTCACTTGATGGGATGATCGATCTTCTGGATGATGGCGGAAGGCTTTGCATTATTACGTTCCATTCACTGGAAGACAGAATTGTAAAAACAATTTTCGAAAAATGAGAACCCGTGTACCTGTCCACCGGATTTTCCGGTATGTGTGTGCGGAAAGAAATCCAAGGGGAGAGTTATCACAAGGAAGCCAATTCTTCCAAGTGATGAAGAAATGGAAGAAAACCCGCGTTCTAAGAGTGCTAAGCTTAGAATTTTTGAAAAAAAAGTTTAAAAGAAGGGTAAAAAATGGCGGAGACAGGCAGACATACGAATACTGTGTCAGGTAAAAGACGTCCACAAAATGTGTATGTTGATGGCAACACTGTCCGAAAAGTCCAGGAAGTTCCTGAGCGGAGAGAGTACCGTCAGCCAGAGCATTCTGTTCGTAAAAATAAGGCAAAACCAGAGCTGACCACACCAGAGCAGCAGGTCCGGGGGAACAAGCCGCTTAGTAAGGCAGCCAGGAGAAACCGTGCGAAAGCCAATAATATGAACCGTAATTTTGCCATATTTCTGGCTGCACTTGGTATCCTTATTGTGTTTTGCAGTATTAATTATCTGAAACTGAAAACAGAATGCACCAGTAAAAGAAGCCAGCTGGCCACTCTTGAATCCCAACTGGCCGAGCTGAAAGAAGACAACGATGCATATGAGAGCCAGGTGACTTCAAGTGTTGACCTTGAAAGAATCCGGAAAATCGCCATCGGACGTCTGGGCATGAAATATCCAAGCAACCAGCAGACAGAAACCTATGCGACTGAAGGCGGCAGCTACGTAAGACAGTATCAGGACGTGACCGGGAAGTAATGGGAATGAAGGCAGGTGTTTGATTGACTACTCTGAGAAGAAAACAAAAAAGAAAACCTATAAAAAAAATAAATCACAGTATGAAAAAAAAGCTGTCAATACTGCTCTTTTGCGTATTGGGAGCTTTAATCGTTTTATTGGGAGTTATCACTTATATTAATTTTCAAAGTGGTGACAAGTATAAGAAACAGGTGCTGAGTCAGGCTCAGCAAAAATACCAGAATCGCACAATGCCAGCGAAACGAGGGGCAATCTATGATCGAAATGGCAACATTCTGGCAACGAGCAACAAGGTGTATAATGTTGTACTGGACTGTAAAGCTGTAAATTCAGATGAGGATTATCTGGATCCTACGGTGAATGCTCTGGTTACCATATTTGGCCTTGATGAAGGAGAACTCCGTACCAGGCTTACTTCTGATAAGACCAGGGAGAGTCAGTATCAGATCGTGAAAAAGCAGGTCTCCATGGATGATAAGAAAGCATTCGAGGATTACTGCAGCATACCAGATGATACGGAAATGACCAGGGAAGAAATTCAGGAGAAAAACAATATCCAGGGTGTATGGTTTGAAGAAGATTATCTGAGAGTCTATCCATATAATGAGCTGGCCTGTGATACGCTGGGATTTACTTTTTCCCGAGATACTGCGGACTATGGAATTGAGGGCTACTACAATAGCAGCCTGACAGGAATTGATGGCCGACAGTACGGATATTTCAGTGATGATTCTAACGTGGAGCAAACCATTATCGAAGCTTCTGACGGAAACAGTCTGGAGCTTAGCCTCGATCTTGGAACACAGCAGATTGTGGAAAAATGGGTAAATGCCTTTAAGGAATCTACTGGCGCCAAAAATATAGGAGTGATCGTGGAAGACCCTTCAAGTGGTGAAATCCTTGCCATGGATGGGGGCGACCGATATGATCTTAATGATCCACGTAATCTGTCTTCCTTATATTCAGCAGATGAGATTGCTGCTATGAACGACAGTGAGACCATGGATGCTCTAAGCGCCATGTGGAATAACTTTTGTGTAACCGACATTTACGAACCTGGTTCTGTTGTGAAGCCCATTGTTATGGCAGCTGCTCTGGAACAGGGAAAAATATCCACCAGTGATACCTTCTATTGTGATGGTTACCAGAATTTTGGTGTGCCAGGAAATATGACCACCATCAAATGTGCAAATATTTACGGACACGGAATGGAAACCCTTGCGGAAGTAATCGCAAACTCCTGTAACGATGCCATGATGCAGATTGGTGCAAAGATGGGAGTTGAAAATTTTCTGAAAGCACAGAGTACTTTCAATTTCGGAAGCCGGACAGGAATCGATCTTCCAAATGAGGGATATGGTATTATGCATACTGTTGATACCATGCATGAGACAGAGCTTGCGTGTTCTGCATTTGGTCAGGGATTCAGCTGTACTATGATCCAGGAAATCAATGCAATGTGTTCGGTTATCAATGGCGGCTACTATTATCAGCCACATCTTGTGACAAAAGTCAAAGATGCCAGCGGTGCAACTGTGAAGACAATCAGCCCGCTTCTTCAGAAGCAGACCATTTCTTCCAGCATTTCCGCTGATATCAGAAGCTATATGCAGGCCAGTGTAGAGCAGGGTACCAGTATGACGTCAAAGGTACAGGGTTACAGCTCAGGCGGTAAAACAGGAACTGCGGAGAAATTCCCCCGTGGAAACGGTAAATACGTGGTTTCCTTTATCGGATTTGCCCCGGTTGATGACCCGCAGGTTCTGATCTACGTGGTAATTGACGAGCCAAATGTAGAGGATCAGGCCAGCAGTATTTATCCACAGTATGTGGCACAGGCAATTCTTTCCGAGCTTCTGCCATACATGAATATTCAGCCCGATCAGTCTACAGACGGAACTGTTCCGGAGACAGAGCTTTGGGAGAAATTTAATGGTCATGTAAATACTATATCTGACAGTCAGATTGATGAAAATGGAAATCTGGTGGATGAAGAGGGCAACCTCATTGACTGGGATGGCAATCGGATTGACGAAAATGGTTACCTGCTGAATAGTGACGGAAGTTATCAGATCAATGCAAACGGAGAGTATATAAAATCTGCTAACCTTGATGGAATCAGCGATTCCTACACTGGTTCAGCCGGGGAAACTCTGCCGGAGGCTGTTTCTGATACCAATGTTCCGGGACCTCCGGAAGATAACACGGATCCCATTGAGGATAACAATATGGAGAGTGAAGGCCTGACTAACGAGGAAGCCGGACTGGATTAGAAATACTGTCCATAGGTGGCATAGTATTGGCAGGAAATAAAAAACGGACTGTTCACCATAATACAACACATACCTCCATCTGAAATTAGCATATATTAGTTATGATGATTTCAGATGGGGATTTTTTTATGAAAAAAACCATGACCTTTCACAGGAAAAAAATATGGATGGTTTTTCTTGTATGTGCACTTATGCTTCTGGGACTTGTGGGAAGGCTTGTTTACCTGATGGGGGTTCGGTCGGATTACTATTACCAGAAAGCAGAAGAACTTCATGAAAGAGAACGAGTCATTAAGGCTGCAAGAGGACAGATACTGGATGCAAAAGGGAGGATTCTGGCAGATAATAAAACTGTATGTACCATTTCCGTTATTCACAGTCAGATTAAGGAACCACAGAAGGTTATTGAGGTCTTGTCAAAAGAGTTGGAAATAGATACTGACACAGTGCGTAAAAAAGTTGAAAAAATATCTTCAATTGAACGAATTAAGACAAATGTGGAAAAATCTGTGGGAGATGTGATACGTGGGTATGAACTGGATGGTGTGAAGGTGGATGAGGATTATAAGCGGTATTATCCTTACGGATCTCTGGCTTCCAAGGTTCTGGGATTTACAGGCGGTGACAATCAGGGGATAATTGGTCTGGAAGTGAAATATGAGGAAGTTTTAAAGGGACAGGCGGGAAAAATCCTGACCACAACAGATGCCAGAGGCGTGGAAATCGACCAGATCGGAGAAAGCAGGGAAGATCCGGTGGCAGGGGAAAATCTGAAAATCAGTCTGGATGTGGATCTGCAGCAGTATGCGCAGCAGGCGGCCCTAAAAGTAATGGAAGAAAAACAGGCTGCGCGTGTTTCCATACTTCTTATGAATCCGCAGAACGGAGAAATTTATGTATGTGTTAATGTGCCGGAATTTGACCTGAACGATCCTTTTACATTGAATGCGGACGTGGATACTTCAGAACTGAATGAACAGGAAAAACAGGATCTTCTGAACCAGATGTGGAGAAATCCCTGCCTGAACGATACATATGAGCCCGGTTCTACCTTTAAGATCATTACCATGTCTGCTGGTCTGGAGGCTGGCGTGGTTTCCGTAAATGACAGATTTTTCTGTCCCGGGTATAAGCTGGTGGATGACAGGCGGATTCACTGTGCAAGGAGAACAGGACACGGTTCTCAGAGCTTTGTGGAAGGTGCCCAGAATTCCTGCAATCCGGTTTTTATTGAAGTGGGTCTGAGACTTGGGGTGGAAAACTATTATCATTATTTCAAGGAGTTTGGACTTTTGAAGAAGACAGGTGTAGATCTGCCGGGAGAGGCTGGAACGATCATGCATAAAATGGAAAACATGGGGAATGTGGAGCTGGCAACAGTTGCTTTTGGCCAATCTTTTCAAATTACGCCAATTCAGCTGGCGACCACAGTCAGTTCTCTGATCAATGGGGGGAGGCGGATCACACCTCATTTTGGGGTATCCGTTCTGAGCTCAGATGGCACCAGCGGAAGAAAGCTGGAATATCCGGTGGAAACGGGGATTATTTCGGAAAAAACATCAGAGACAGTAAGAGGAATTCTGGAGAAAGTAGTGTCAGAAGGTTCCGGAAGAAATGCCCGGATCGAGGGATGCACAGTAGGGGGCAAGACGGCTACTTCCCAGACTTTGCCAAGAAGTGCCAACCGGTATATTTCTTCCTTTCTTGGTTTTATGCCTGCGGAAGATCCACAGATCCTGGGGCTTTGCATTATACATGACCCGCAGGGCGTGTATTACGGAGGAACCATTGCGGCACCTGTGATAAAGAATATTTTTGAGGCGGTGCTAGAGCGTGTTTGAAAAATCATTCCCGCAATCTGCACGCCCCACTTTGCGGGAGATTTCACCCGAATTCGGTTGCCGTAGCCCGCTACGGCGCCCTCATCCGGGCAAAATCTCCCACAAATTGTGACGCACATCTTGCAGAAAGCCTTTTTCAAACACGCTCTAAATCAGAAAAAAGAAAGATAAGCTTCGGTGATCGGTCAGGCTGTGAGCAAGGAGAAGCGTGTTATCGGTCACGAAGTAAGCAGGAAACAATGTTGGGATATTATCTTGCAAAAACCAAGCTATGGGTTGATAAATAAGGGGAAAAGCTTTATACTATAAGATGCTTTAAAAAGTTTAGAGCGTGTTTGAAAATGGTTTCTGCAAGATGTGTGTCACAATTTGAGGAAGATTGCGGAATGCTTTTTTAAACAGACTCTGGAACGAAAAAAACGAAAGAATTAAAGAGGTGTGAGGATGGAATTTCATATTGTGATCCCGGTACTGATTTCCTTCGCAATCAGTGCAGTATTAGGACCTGTTATTATTCCTTTTCTGCGTAAGCTGAAAATGGGACAGACAGAGAGAACAGAGGGCGTACAGTCGCATCTGAAAAAGGCCGGAACCCCGACTATGGGCGGCGTGATCTTTCTGATATCCACGATTATTACTTCATTGTTTTATGTAAAAGATTATCCCAAGATTATCCCGGTTCTGTTCCTGACTCTGGGATTCGGACTGATCGGTTTTCTGGATGATTATCTGAAGGTAGTCCTTAGAAGATCTGACGGACTTCTTCCATGGCAGAAATTTCTGCTTCAGGTAGTGGTAACAGGTATTTTTACTTTCTACCTACTGCGGTATACAGATGTGTCTCTGACCATGCGTATTCCATTCTGGGGTGGGCATTATCTGAATCTTGGCTGGCTGGCTGTACCGGTGCTGTTCTTTGCAGTGATCGGAACGGTAAATGGCGTAAACTTTACTGACGGTGTAGATGGTCTTGCTACCAGCGTTACCCTGATCGTAGCCGTATTTTTCACGGTTGTATCCATTGGAACCCAGTCAGGTATCGAGCCTGTCACCTGTGCTGTTATCGGCGGACTGATGGGATTTTTACTTTACAATGTATACCCGGCAAGTGTGTTCATGGGAGATACAGGATCTCTGGCGCTTGGTGGATTTGTGGCAGGTGTGGCTTATATGCTGCAGATGCCTCTGTTTATACTGATCGTGGGACTGATCTATCTGGTTGAGGTATTGTCCGTTATGATCCAGGTAACCTATTTCAAAGCAACACATGGCAAACGTATTTTCAAAATGGCGCCTATCCATCATCATTTTGAGCTTTGCGGATGGTCAGAAGCAGAGTAGTTGCAGTGTTTACTATTGTGACTGCAATTATGTGCCTGATCGGACTTTTAGCCCTGTAAGAGCTGCATGAAAAGGGAGAATTCCGGGGCATCCATTGCAAGGCATTAAGGAGGAAATAAATCATGGAATTAAAAGGAAAAAAAGTTCTGGTTTTCGGAGCCGGAAAAAGCGGTATCGGCGCAGCTGATCTTCTGAATGCAGTTGGTGCCTGCCCGGTTCTCTACGATGGAAAAGCAGATCTGGATAAAGAAAGCGTATTACATAAAATCAGTGGAAATTATGAACTTCCCATCTATGCAGGAGAGCTGCCGAAGGAAGTTCAGGAAAGCCTGGATCTTGTGGTATTAAGTCCTGGAGTTCCCACAGATCTTCCAATTGTAAAAGGTTTTTATGATCAGGGACTTCCTGTGTGGGGCGAGGTTGAACTGGCTTATCAGACTGGAAAGGGTGAAGTTCTTGCAATTACCGGAACAAACGGAAAAACTACAACAACAGCCCTTCTTGGGAAAATCATGTCAGATGCACGCCCATCTGTATTTGTTGTTGGAAATATTGGAACTCCGTATACTTCCAAGTCACTGGAGATGACAGATGAGACGGTCACGGTTGCAGAGATCAGCAGCTTCCAGCTTGAGACTATCTGGAAATTTGCTCCAAGGGTAAGCGCCATTTTGAATGTCACAGAGGATCATCTGAACCGTCATCATACAATGGCTGAGTATATCCGCGTGAAAGAGCTGATCACAAGCAACCAGGGTCCGGAGGATGTATGTGTGCTGAATTATGAGGATGAAATCCTTCGTGAATTTGGCAAAAGCATTGTGCCAAAGGCTGTATATTTTTCCAGTGCAAGAGAACTTGAACAGGGTATTTTCCTGAGAGGAGACCAGATTATTCTTCGTACAGAGAAAGAGGAGATTCCGGTTGTGAGAACAGGAGAACTGAAGCTTCTTGGTACACACAATTTTGAGAATGTAATGGCAGCAGTGGCCATGGCTTACTACGCAGGTGTTGATATGGATAGTATCCGTAGGAGTATCTGTGAGTTTACAGCCGTGGAGCACAGAATTGAGTATGTAACTGAGAAAAACGGTGTGGCATATTATAACGATTCAAAGGGAACCAACCCGGATGCGGCTATTAAGGGAATCCAGGCAATGAACCGTCCGACTCTTCTGATTGGCGGCGGATATGATAAGGAATCCAGTTATGATGAGTGGATTCAGGCATTTGACGGCAAAGTAAGGTATCTGGTACTTATTGGTCAGACGAAAGAGAAAATTAAGGCTGCGGCTGAGAAGAATGGCTTTCATGATGTTATTCTCTGTGAGGATCTGAAAGAAGCTGTGCAGGTGTGTGCGGATAAGGCAAACGCCGGGGACGCGGTCCTTTTATCTCCTGCATGCGCAAGCTGGGGTCAGTTTGACAATTATGAGCAGAGAGGCCAGATGTTTAAGGAGTATGTGAGAGCACTGTAATATACCGCAAATTGCAGCGTACATCTTGAAGAAAGCCTTTTGGAGGCATGCTCTGGAGCCTGTTCGAAAAATCATTCCTGTAATCTGCACGTTCCGTTTTGCAGTATATTTCACTCGAACTCGGTTGTCGTAGCCACAGAATGTGATTGGCGGCAGGTACAGAAACTTATGATTTATTTCATAGAATACCCGGATCTGGCATATGCTTTAACCAAGGCATGGGACGTCAGGAGCAGATCTCTATGATCCGGGAGCGAAAGAAAGAAACGAAAACAGACACGGTCTTACTGATCCTTGTGCTGCTTCTGGCAGTATTCGGACTGGTCATGCTGTTTTCCATCAGTGAATATAATGGCAGAGTACGTTTCGGCGACTCTGCCTATTATTTTAAAAAGCAGCTTTTTGCAACAGCTCTGGGCCTTATGACCATGTACATAGTAGCAGAGACAGATTACAGATTCTTTGTTCGGCTGGCACCGGCTGCTTATCTCTTATCTATGGGACTTTCTACAGCAGTTTTATTTGTAGGACAGGAAATCAATGGCTCCAGAAGGTGGCTGAATTTTGGACCGTTGTCTTTTCAGCCTTCGGAATTTGCAAAAGCAGCAGTGATCCTTTTTCTCACCTGGCAGATCCAGGGAAGCAAAAAGACTACAGCTGGCTTCTGGTTTATGTGCAGGACAATGCTGACACTTCTTCCAATTGTAGGACTGGTAGGCTCCAATAACCTAAGTACGGCAATCATAATCCTTGGAATCGGTGTAATCCTGATTTTTATATCAGATCCGGGATATGCCAGATTTGTTGGAATGGGAGTGACTGGTGCAGCAGTGATCGCAGTGTTTCTGGCAGCAGAGAGCTACCGTCTGGAAAGGCTTGCCATATGGCGGAATCCGGAGAAGTATGAAAAGGGTTTTCAGACCATTCAGGGACTTTATGCTATTGGAAGCGGCGGGCTTTTCGGAAGAGGATTTGGCAGCAGCCTGCAGAAACTGGGATTTGTGCCGGAAGCCCAGAATGATATGATCTTTTCCATTATCTGCGAAGAACTGGGACTGACCGGAGCTTTTTTTCTCATTGGCATATTTGGGCTTCTTATGTGGAGACTGATGGTGATTGCCCTTCACTGCCGGGAACTGCAGGGAACACTTTTATGCGTTGGCATTATGAGCCATATGGCCATTCAGGTGATCCTGAATATTGCGGTGGTGACAAACACCATTCCAAATACAGGAATCACGCTTCCCTTTATCAGCTATGGCGGAACCTCAGTGGTGTTTCTTCTGGGCGAGATGGGGCTGGCTTTGAGCGTAAGCAGAAAATGAAATTTTATCACCAGTCAGAAATATTCGCATACAATAAAAGGTAAGAGGCCCTTTAGGAGTGAATGGCTTGAATGACCGGATTTACATTGAGGGAGGACACCAGCTGAAGGGAAGTATTCGGATACAGGGCTCAAAAAATGCAGCGCTTCCTATGATGGCGGCGTCTCTTTTACATCGGGGAGTCAGTGTGCTCAAAGGCTGTCCGCGGATCGCGGATGTTTTTTGTATGGAGGAAATTCTTCAGAAGCTTGGGGCAGTGACCTGGTGGGAAGACCATGATCTGTATATGGACTGCGAAAATGCCGGTAAATGGTCAGTTCCTTTTGAATTTACAGGGAGGATGCGGTCTTCCGTGATTCTTCTTGGAGCGCTTCTCGCAAGAAATGGGAAAGGAAGCCTTGGCTATCCAGGTGGGTGCGTGATCGGGAAAAGACCTATTGATATGCATCTTTTTGTGCTTCGGAAGCTTGGCGCAGTGGTCACAGAGGAACAGGGAGTTTTGATGGCAGAAGCACCTCATCTGCAAGGGGCATTGGTTTCTTTTTCAAAAAGAAGTGTGGGAGCCACCCAGCAGGGCATTTTAGGAGCTGTGCTTGCAGAGGGAGAGACTGTATTGGAAAATTGTGCCTGTGAGCCGGAAATACAGTGGCTTTGCAGGTATATGCGTTCCATGGGAGCAAAAATACAAGGGGATGGAACTTCTGAAATAAGAATCCAGGGAGTTAAAAGCCTAAGTGCCGGGTGCATTCAGGTGCCGCCAGACCGCATTGTGTCAGGAACCTATATCTGTGCGGCAGCTATAACCAGAAGCCAGATCGTTCTTGAAAACCCTCCGGAAGGAGAACTGAAGGCCTTTCTGGAAGTATATAGGAAAATGGGTGGACAATATAAAGGTAACAGTGGTAAACTATTAGTCAATGGAAAAAATGTTCAAAGCCCTGTTAAACTGCTGGAAACGGGTGTTTATCCAGGATTTCCAACAGATCTGCAGTCTCCCGTAATGGCAGTTCTTTCCACCATAGAGGGGGAAAGTTGCATTCGTGAAATGGTTTTTGAAGACCGTTATAAAGCAGCTGACCAGTTGCGGAAAATGGGAGCCAGGATCCGCGTACAGGGAAATGAGGCTGTAATCTGCGGTGTAAAGACTTTACATGGAGCAGCTGTGCAGGCGCAGGAATTAAGAGGCGGTGCGTCCCTGATCCTGGCAGCACTTGGGGCTAAGGGAGTTACCGTACTGGAAGGATATTCTTTTGTACAGCGGGGGTATGAGCATATTTGCCAGGATCTTAATGCGCTGGGAGCAGCAGTAAAAAGGATACAGGAATAACAATATATGAAATCACTGAAAATGAAGTTGATCTATAGAAAACATAAGAAAGCGATTCTGGGTACCTGGGGGCAGTTCTGCTGGCAGGACTTGTCTTTTTCTTTTCCTATTTTCATGTGACAAAGGTGGAGGTAATGGGAACCTCTCGTTACACGGATGAACAGGTGAAGGAGATGGCTTTGCAGGGGGTTTTTACGGATAATTCCGTTCTTGCAGTTTTGCTCCATTCCAGGGTGGACGTAGAGGGTGTGCCTTTTGTGGAAGGCTTTTATATTACCAGGCTTTCTCATAACAGTATCTGCATCAGTGTCCGGGAAAAGAAGGCGGTAGGCTGCATTCCTTATCTGGACAGTTATATTTATTTTGACAGAAACGGTATTTTTATTGAAAGTTCTCATACAAGGGATGAACTGGTGCCTTTTTTTGATGGCATTGAAGTAAGCCATGTGATCGAAGGGGAGAAGCTTCCGATTAAGGGAAACTCGGTTCTTACCACTGCGGTGGCGCTGGCAACTATTTTCCAGAAGAACGATGCCATACCGGATCATATTGAATTTGACACCAGTTATCAGATTACTTTGACTTATGGAGATATCCGGGTGATGCTGGGAAAGGATGAGTATCTTGAGGACAAGATGACACGTGTCAGCGCAATTTTGCCCAAGCTTTCCGGCAAAAAGGGAATCCTTCATCTGGAAAATGTAAATGAAAATTCCAAGACGATTACCTTCGAGCAGGATCTGGGCGAGGATGGCGTGATTGAGGATGTGGATACTGCGGCTGCTTACGAGAATGCAGTGGCTAACTGGCATGGAGGGTATGACCTGGAGGGTGACTATACCGGTGAAGGTGAATATGACCAGAACGGAAACTATGTAGGCTCCAGACCTACTGAGGAGAGCATTGCTGCAAATGGCAGCTGGCTTGGCGGATATATGGAAGATGGAAGCTATACCGGTTATGGACAGCTGGATAAAGATGGAAATTATGTAGGTCCCAATCCCAATGAAACCAGTGAAGATGGAAGCGAAGAGGAGCTTGAAGATTACAGTGAGGACTACAGCGAAGACTATAATGACAGCGGTTATGACGGTTATGATGAGGAATATTAGAGAGTGTCTGAAAATCTCCTGTAAATGTGATGCACATTTTGCAGAAAGCCTTTTTCAAACACACTCTGAGGAAAATATCGCGTATTTCGCGAAAAAAGTATAAAAAAACAAAATTAGTGGTTGATAAATTCACAAAAAAAATATATGATATAGCTATATGCAGCTTGGTATATATATTTGCTGAAATTAAAGATAAAGGATATAAGGTAGAAATAAAGGAGGAAGTACATTGTTAGAGATAATGTCAAATGAGGCGGAATCCTCTGCTAAGATTATTGTAATCGGAGTAGGCGGCGCCGGAAATAACGCAGTTAACAGAATGGTTGAAGAAGCCATCGGCGGGGTAGAGTTTGTAGGAGTGAATACAGATAAGCAGGCTCTGACTCTGTGTAAAGCTCCAACTGTACTTCAGATCGGTGAGAAAATTACCAAAGGTCTTGGTGCAGGAGCACAGCCTGAGGTTGGACAGAAAGCAGCAGAAGAGAGCATTGAGGAAGTAAAACAGATCATCGAAGGTGCTGACATGGTATTTGTTACCTGCGGTATGGGCGGTGGAACTGGTACAGGTGCTGCACCGGTTATCGCAGCAGCAGCTAAGGAAATGGGGATCCTCACTGTAGGTGTTGTGACCAAACCTTTCCGTTTTGAAGCTAAGACACGTATGAACAACGCACTTGCAGGTATTGAGAACCTGAAGAAAGCTGTTGATACATTAATTGTAATTCCTAATGACAAATTACTGGAGATTGTAGATCGCCGCACAACTATGCCAGAAGCACTTCGTAAAGCAGACGAGGTTCTGCAGCAGGCAGTTCAGGGCATCACAGATCTGATTAATCTGCCGGCTCTTATCAACCTTGACTTTGCTGATGTTCAGACTGTTATGACAGATAAAGGTATTGCACACATTGGTATCGGTGAGGCAAGAGGCGATGACAAGGCTATGGAGGCTGTACAGCAGGCTGTATCCTCTCCGCTTCTTGAGACTACCATCAAGGGTGCTACACACGTTATCATCAACATTTCCGGTGATATTTCCCTTATGGACGCAAATGATGCTGCAAGCTATGTACAGGAGCTTACAGGTGAAGATGCAAATATCATCTTTGGTGCTATGTATGATGACTCTGTTGCTGATTATGCGAGAATCACTGTTATTGCTACAGGCCTTTCTGATAATGCACAGGCATCCAATCCATTTGGAAATAAGGCAAGCAACTCTGTATTTGCCAATAAGAGACCTGCTTCCACTACAGCGTCTGCTGGTGTGAATCTGAACATGCCGTCTTTCAGCATGCCGACTATGAATGCTACACCATTCACAGCGAAGACACCATCCAGCACGGTTCAGAAGAAAGATATCCAGATCCCGGATTTCTTAAGAAACAGATAATGAATGGAAATTAAAAGGCCCTCGCACATTTGTGCGGGGGCTGTTTTTGAATTTGCGGCTATTTTCTGGAACCTGTTTGAAAAATTTTTGCAGAAAGCCTTTTTCAAACACGCTCTAGCACTGGCATTCAAAGGTATCGCATTTTGTTTCGGAACATACTTTTGCACCGCTTCCGGCTACATCAATAGCAGCTGCAGTACATTTACAGTTTTCGTTATAGGTACAGTTGTGGGCTTTGCAGTCAATCTGGATGGTCTCACATCCACAGCCGTTTTTGGCACTGTTCATGGCACCCTGGCTCTTTTCCCGGAGCTTCCGCAGGATGTTTCTTCAGAACTTTTTGCACTGTCACCCATGACGTTGATTTCCCCTCTGGAACAAAGCATATCTTCATTGTAAGCACAGGTTGTTGCGGAACATTTTAAAATTGTCATGTTTTTTACCTCCTGATTTTGTATGCTTGATTTTGCAAACATTTGCAGTTGTTCAGCAGACCGTATTTCATGAGGGCACTAAACCGCTGCAGCAGTCTTAGTTTTTCCTGTGCCTGCAAAAAATATGCACAAATTTATAAGAAAAAAATTATTAGAAAAAATAAAAAAACATCTTGACTTTCACAATAAGGCATGATATCATACGACAGTACGTGATGAAAAGAAAGCAGAGTTCACTCTCACCTCAGCGCATACTTAGATGCGGCTCGGGTTCATATTGCACAGCAGCGCGTGACTTAGTTCGCGAGTGTAATAGGAGAAGTGTGGATTCTGTCCGCACTTTTTTTATATTTGCGGCGTCAGGTATCAGGCAGGAATTTCTTCCTGCGAAGGGGAATGAGAGTCCAGAAGTTAAAAACTGGATCAGAACAGATCATCTATCAGGTATGGAGGTGCACGACAATTAGCAATTTAATGATTAACGAACAAATCAGAGACAAAGAGGTACGCTTAATCGGACCGGACGGAGAGCAGCTTGGAATTATGTCCGCAAGAGAAGCAATGGCCAAAGCTCAGGAGGCAGAGCTTGATTTAGTAAAGATTGCCCCACAGGCAAAGCCGCCGGTATGTAAGATCATTGATTATGGTAAATATCGCTACGAACTTGCCAGAAAAGAGAAAGAAGCCAAGAAAAAGCAGAAGACCATCGATGTCAAAGAAGTGCGTCTTTCACCAAATATTGATACCAATGACCTGAATACAAAGGCTGGGGCAGCACGCAAATTCCTCACCAAGGGCGACAGAGTGAAGGTTACTCTTCGTTTCCGCGGAAGAGAGATGGCACACATGTCAAGCAGCAAGCACGTTCTGGATGATTTTGCCGATATGCTGAAGGACATTGCTGTAGTTGAGAAGGCACCTAAGGTAGAAGGCAGAAGCATGACAATGTTTTTAGCACAGAAACACTAGGATGTTGCATTCATTTGGAGAGACACCCTGAGGGTGTCAGGCTGGATGAGGGACATTAAATAGATACGATATTAAGGAGGAAATTACAATGCCAAAAATTAAAACTTGTAGAGCAGCAGCAAAGCGCTTCAAAAAAACAGGAACAGGAAAATTAGTAAGAAATAAAGCTTACAAGAGCCATATCTTAACAAAGAAATCTCAGAAGAGAAAGAGAAATCTCAGAAAAGCTACTGTTGTTGATTCTACTAATGTTAAGAGCATGAAGAAAGCATTACCGTATTTATAAGATATAGCATAGAAGAAGACGAACAGGAGGAAAATAAGAAATGGCAAGAATTAAAGGCGGATTAAACGCAAAGAAGAAACATAATCGTGTATTAAAACTGGCAAAGGGCTACAGAGGAGCTCGTTCCAAACAGTATAGAGTAGCAAAACAGTCTGTTATGCGTGCACTTACCAGCTCCTACGCTGGAAGAAAGCAGAAGAAACGTCAGTTCAGACAGCTCTGGATCGCACGTATCAACGCTGCTGCAAGAATGAACGGATTATCCTACAGCAAAATGATGCACGGCCTTAAAGTTGCAAACATCGACATTAACAGAAAGATGCTTGCTGAGATGGCTGTAAATGATGCTCAGGGATTCGCAGCACTTGCTGAGATTGCTAAGAAAGCAATTGCTTAATTGAAATAAATAGGATATTTGAATGGGAGATGGGTGACCATCTCCTTTTTTTATCCCGGAGTCTGCAAAAAAATCATTCCTGCAATCTGAAGGTCTCACCTTGTGGTTAATTTTGTCCGAATTGATTTTTTAAACACATTCCAATACGAGCATAATACAAAATATGAAATCAGCATGAAAGTATGTCCTACAACGTACGTTTGTACGTCACAGAAACAACATAAACAGAAAAAATTGGTCATTGTAACGGAAATTTCTTTTGCAATTCTAAAAAAACTATAAAATTTTCTATTGCAATCAAAAAAACAGAATGCTATAATCATAACATTAAAGTAGTAAAGAGAAGAAGTTATGGAAGCCAAAGCCGGCTGGGAAACCACCAGTGGGCTTTTATACTATCTCAGTGTTGCAGAACCTGTTCCCAAAATCATTCCTGCAATCTGCATGCCATGTTTTTCGGATATGCCTTGGGCACCATGAGAGGCGAGATGACAGACGCTCTTACATAAATTAAGGAGGAGATTTATTATGAGAAATCTGAAAAAAGTACTCAGCATTACTGCAGCCGCAGCAATGGCAGTATCCACAGTAACACCTGTATCTGTATTTGCAGAGAGCGAGGAAACCTTCAAGATTGGTGTCATCGGACCTATGACAGGAGATTATGCACAGTATGGTAATGGTGTATATAATGCAGCTAAGATCGCAGCAGATGAGATCAATGCAAACGGCGGATTCAATGGATATCAGGTAGAAATCCTTGACGCTGGTGACGATCAGGGAGATCCGGAGAAAGCAGTTAACGCTTACAATGACCTTCTTGACAAAGGAATGCAGATGCTTTGCGGTACTGTTACCTCCGGTGCTTGTATCGCAGTAGGTGCAGAGGCAGCTGATAGTACATTCCTCTTCACACCGTCTGCTACAGCAGTAGACAGCATTACCGCTGGTGACAATGAGTTCCGTATGTGCTTTACAGACCCAATGCAGGGAACGAAATCTGCTGAGTATATTTCTGAGAAAGGTCTTGCTACGAAGGTAGCTACCCTCTACGATTCCATGGCTGATTACAACTCAGGTGTACATGATGCATTCGTTGCAGCCTGCGCTGATTACGGCCTTGAGGTTGTAGCTGATGAAGCATACACAACAGATAACAACACAGACTTTTCCGTACAGCTTGGAAAGATCAAAGACAGTGGCGCTGAGCTCCTGTTCCTTCCGAACTACTATTCTGACAACGCTCTGATTCTTCAGCAGGCTCATGACCTTGGTCTTGACATGAAGATTTTTGGTGTTGATGGTATGGATGGAATCCTGAATGTTGAGAACTTTGATAAATCTCTTGCAGAAGGCGTTATGCTTCTGACACCATTCTCTGCTACAGGCGATGATGAGGCAACTGTAAAATTTGTTAAAGCATATGGCGATGCAAACAATGGTGAGACACCAAATCAGTTTGCTGCAGATACATATGATGTACTTTACGCTATGCAGGCAGCAGCAAATGATGCTGGCATCACACCAGATATGTCAAATGAAGACATCAGTGCAGCAATGTCTGCTTCCATGCTGAATATTACTCTTGATGGTCTTACAGGAGAAGCTAAATGGACAGAAGACGGTGAGTGCGATAAAGCACCTAAGGCTTATGTGATCAAAGATGGCGTTTACGCTTCTATGGAGTAATTATAAGAATAGAGCCATTGTGCCGGTCATACGGCAGAGGCTTTAACCATTTCCCTGATTGCGCAGGGGATGGCCGTTAGCAAGGGGGAGACGGTTACCTGTGGGTCCGTCTCCTTCTTTGCAATTACAGAAATGATTGTTGTTTCAGTCTGATACAACAAACGGACAGGTGGCCTGTCGGCGACATCATGATATAGGAAAGTCAGCTGCCGTCCGGGACATTCATAGTAAATAACTGGAGCGTGTCTGAAAATTTACTTCCGCTTTTTCGTGTCAGAAAGTGACAGGAAGCTTTACAGTGGGAAAAGCCGGGAATGAATTTTCAAACACGCTCGTGAAAAAGAAAAATCAGTTACTATCTACAGTAATAAATCCAGTTAAGAGGTGCATTATGAGTTTTATATCCTATTTAAAAGATGGTATCAGCCTGGGCAGTATCTATGCGATCATCGCTCTCGGCTATACAATGGTATATGGTATTGCAAAAATGCTGAACTTTGCACATGGTGATGTTATCATGGTTGGAGCATTTGTAATTCTTACCGCAGTTACCAAAGCCAGTATGTCACCAATCCTGGCAATCATTCTTTCTGTTGTGATCTGTACTGTTGCCGGTGTTGTCATTGAGGCAGTTGCATACAGACCTCTTCGTAAGGCTTCATCGAATCTGGCAGTTCTGATCACTGCAATCGGTGTCAGCTATCTGCTTCAGAACCTGGCGCTTTTAATTTTTGGCGCAGATGCAAAGAGCTTTGTTCCGGTTATCAATGTTCCGTCTCTGGAGCTGTTTGGCGGACAGCTTACGATTAAAGGTGTTACGATCGTAACAATCCTTGCCTGTATTGTGATTATGGTTGGTCTTCAGCTTTTTGTAAAGAAAACAAAACCGGGGCGTGCCATGCAGGCTGTTTCCGAGGACCGTGACGCCGCACAGCTGATGGGTGTCAACGTAAATGCAACCATTTCCCTTACCTTTGCAATCGGTTCCGGACTTGCTGCAATTGCAGGACTTCTTCTTTGCTCCGCATATCCTACACTGACTCCTTATACAGGCGCAATGCCTGGTATCAAGGCTTTCGTAGCGGCAGTATTCGGTGGAATAGGTTCTATCCCAGGAGCAATGGTTGGAGGAATTCTCCTTGGTGTTATTGAGATTTTCAGTAAGGCCTATATTTCCTCTCAGGTTGCAGATGCAATTGTATTTGCAGTTTTGATCATCGTGCTGCTTGTAAAACCATCTGGTCTGTTCGGCAAGAACATCCAGGAGAAAGTATGAGGTGGCCGATATGAAAAAAAATATGAACAAAACAACAAAAAACAATTTTATTACATATGGCATGGTAATCGCAATCTTCGTTGTGGTACAGATCCTTTCCTCTACAGGAAACCTGTCCAGACTGCTTACCGGCCTTCTGGTACCCATCTGTGTGTACATTATCGCATCTCTTTCCCTGAATCTGGTAGTCGGTTATTCCGGAGAGCTGAGTCTTGGACACGCAGGATTTATGTGCGTTGGAGCCTATTCCAGTGCTCTGTTTTCCCATGTTACCAGTGATGTGCTTCCGTCTGTTCCAAGATTGATTCTTGCATTGCTGGTAGGTGCTGCCGTGGCTGCTGTCTTCGGTGTGCTGATCGGTATCCCGGTACTGAGACTTCGGGGAGACTATCTGGCAATCGTAACCCTGGCATTTGGTGAGATTATTAAGAACCTGATCAATATTCTGTATGTTGGTGTGGATGATAAAGGGCTTCACGTTGCAACAAGCGCAGCCAACCTGAAACTGGATCCAGGCGGAAAACAGATCATCAAGGGTGCTCTCGGTGTTTCCGGTACTGCAACCTTATATAAAGATATTAAGGATTATTTCTTCCTGATCGGTGTGATTCTGGTTCTGGTCGTTCTGTTTATTATCCAGAATCTGGTAAACTCCAGAAGCGGACGTGCCATTACATCTACCCGTGATAACCGTATTGCAGCTGAGTCCATCGGTATCAACGTAACAAAGAATAAGCTGCTTGCATTTACTATTTCCGCTGCAATTGCCGGTGTAGCAGGTGTACTTTATGCCCACAACCTTTCCATGCTGAAGGTTTCTATTTTTGACTACAACATGTCCATCACCATTCTGGTATATGTAATTCTTGGTGGTATGGGAAATCTTCGCGGAAGTATTCTGGCAACGATTGTGCTTTATGCACTTCCCGAGCTGCTTCGTGGATTTTCCACCTACCGTATGCTGATTTATGCAATCGTAATGATCACAATGATGCTTTTCAACTGGGCTCCTGCAGCTAGAGATTTCAGAAGCCGTATTATTGAAAAAATCAAAGGTCACGTGAAAGAAAAGGAGGCAGCTTAATTATGGCAATGTTAGAGGTAAATAATCTTTCCATACAGTTTGGCGGCCTTCATGCTGTAGATAATTTTCAACTGAAAATCGAAAAAGGCGAGCTTTATGGTCTGATCGGACCAAACGGTGCCGGAAAAACAACCGTATTTAATCTTCTTACAGGTGTTTATAAGCCAACAGAGGGAATTATCAAGCTGGATGGTCAGGATATCACCGGAAAAAGTATTATCGATATTAATAAAGCAGGAATCGCACGAACATTCCAGAATATTCGACTCTTTAAAGATATGACCGTACTGGACAATGTAAAGGCTGGTCTGCATAATCATTATAAATATTCTACTTTAACCGGAATCTTAAGACTTCCCAAGTATTTTAAAGTAGAAAAAGAGATGAACGCGCGTGCTATGGAGATCTTGAAGGTGTTTAATCTGGATCAGGAGGCTGGTCTTCTTGCGGGAAACCTTCCTTATGGTAAACAGCGTAAGCTGGAAATTGCCAGAGCGCTTGCCACAGATCCCAAGCTTCTTCTTCTGGATGAGCCGGCCGCCGGTATGAACCCAAATGAGACACAGGAGCTGATGGATACCATTCGGTTTGTAAGAGATCATTTTAATATGACGATCCTTCTGATTGAGCACGATATGAAGCTGGTTGGCGGTATCTGTGAGGAACTGACTGTATTAAACTTCGGACAGGTTCTTTGTCAGGGTGAGACAGCAAAGGTTCTGAAAGATCCTGCTGTTGTTACTGCATATCTGGGCGAATAAGGAGGAAAAAGAAATGGCAATGTTGGAAGTAAAAGATTTACACGTATATTATGGTGTAATCCAGGCATTAAAAGGAATCTCCTTTGAGGTAAACCAGGGCGAGGTTATTGCTTTGATCGGTGCCAATGGTGCAGGAAAAACCACTACACTGCAGACACTTACAGGTCTTCTTTCAGCAAAAGAAGGTTCCGTTGTTTTTGAAGGAAAAGATATTACCAGGGTTCCGGCCCATAAGATTGTTGAAATGGGAATTGCACATGTTCCGGAGGGACGTCGTGTTTTTTCAGATTTAAGTGTATATGAGAACCTGATCATGGGTGCTTATACGAGAAAAGATAAAGCTGAGATCCAGGAAAGCCTTGCAGGAGTCTATAAAAGGTTTCCGCGTCTGGAAGAGCGTAAAGGACAGCGTGCCGGTACACTTTCTGGTGGTGAGCAGCAGATGCTTGCCATGGGTCGTGCCCTTATGAGTAAACCCAGACTGATCGTAATGGATGAGCCATCCATGGGACTTTCCCCAATCTTTGTAAATGAGATCTTCGATATTATCCGTGTGGTAAGTGAAAGCGGTACCACGGTACTTCTTGTAGAGCAGAATGCGAAGAAAGCCCTCTCTATCGCAGATCGTGCATACGTTCTTGAGACTGGTAAGATCACAATGAGTGGAAATGCAAGCGACCTGCTGAACGATGAAGCGGTACAGAAGGCTTATCTGGGTGAATAAAATTTGTAGATCTGACAGCTGATAGGCGACATGTCCGTTTTGTGAACAAAGTTCACAGAACTTTCGGGAATCTGGTGCATCACGAAGCGGTTACTGGACAGGTCGTGAACAGTAAGGTCTTTGGGAAAATAATCTGGTCAGGTGATTTTTGTTGTTGTCGGAAAGAATGGAAAAAACAACGCTTTAGGAAGCTGGCCAGTGTAATAAGGAGGAGAGAAATGGACAATTTCGTAATTACAATTGCAAGACAGTACGGAAGCGGTGGACGTACCGTTGGTGAAATGCTTGCGAAGAAATTAGGGATTGGATATTACGACAAGGATATTATCCGCATGGCATCTGAGGACAGCGGAATTCATGAAACTCTTTTTGGAAGAGTAGATGAGTATTCCAGCGCAAAAAAACCGCTTTTCGGGAAGAATGGAATTTACAGCGGTGAGCTGATCTCGCCTCAGAGTAAGGACTTCACCTCTGATGAGAACCTGTTTAATTATCAGGCAAAGATCATCCGTGAACTGGCAGGGAAGGAATCCTGCGTGATCATTGGAAGATGCTCCAACTATATTTTGAAGGATTATCCAAATGTGCTTCGTGTATTTATCCACGCTGATTGGGATTTCCGAATGGAAAAGGCTGCTGAGAAGCTGAGTATGAGCCAGAAGGAAATCGAAAAATTCCTTCAGAAGGATGACAAGCGTAAGGATGAGTACTACCGCAGATTTACAGGTGAGGAATGGAAGGATGCCACTCAGTATGACCTGTGTCTGGATAGCAGCAAGCTTGGATATGAGAAATGTATCGAAGAAATTGAAAATCAGCTGAAGCTGCTGAAATAATAACAGGCTGTGCCACATAGCAGCATATCATGTGAAAACAAAAGGAAGAGCACTGGTGATTTTGAAAGAGATTGCCAGTGCTTTTTAATGTAACAGGAAATTCCGTTTGGATTTCCTGTTACATTAAAAGCTACCGGGCAGGATCGCACTGCGGCGGAAAGGTAGTTGCCGCTCGAGGCGACCCGCCGCAGGCGGAGAATCCTGCAAGCAGGATTCTTTTTTACATTTCATAAACATATATTATCAGGAAAGACAGATGTCAGGCGGCGGGATATGAAGGAAAAAAGACATCTGGTGATGTGGGTAGAAGTTATAGCGTTGGCGGTGCTGCTGGCAAGGCTGGAAACTGTGAGAATCCGGGAGAATGCAAAAGAAGTGCAGGAATATACCTGTGCCGGGCGGGAACAGGAAGGTGCGCAGAAGGGGAACGGAAAAAGAGAGGAAAAAACTGTCAGTGACAAAGTGATAGGGGCTAGGAATAGAAGGTCAGAAAAGAAGCTGGAAGATACTTTGGAAAAGAATGTGACGGAAAAGAAAAAAGCAGCTCTGACTTTTGATGACGGTCCTAACAGTAAATATACGCCGCTGCTTCTGAAAGGGCTGAAGGAGAGAGGGGTTCATGCTACTTTTTTTCTCATGGGGAAGAATATTGAGGGAAAAGAGGCCTTGGTGAAGCAAATACAGGAGGAAGGTCATCTGATCGGGAATCATACATACAATCATGTACAGCTGGATAAGATTTCAAAGGAGGCAGCAAAAGAAGAAATTGAGACAACCAACCAGAAAATCTTTGAAATCACAGGTGTGTACCCGGCATGGTTAAGACCGCCCTATGGGGAGTGGCGAAAAAATCTGGATTTTTATGTGGAGATGTTTCCTGTACTCTGGGATGTGGATACTTTGGACTGGAAGAGTAAAAATGTAGATTCGATTATGAAAATTGTGCGGTCGGAAGTGTCAGACGGGGCAGTGATCCTGATGCATGATGCTTACCAAAGCTCAGTAGATGCAGCGCTTCAGATTGTGGATCTTCTGATGGCAGAAGAATATGAATTTGTGACTGTAGAGGAATTAATATTACCGTAAAAGATATCCACTGGTAACGCTAACGTTCCGCGAACAGTTAAAAAATAGCTGTATAAACTTGCCTAAATGAGAAATATAGATTATAATTAGAACAAATGTACGGAAAATTACTTTTGAATTGGAGAGAAATACATGGATTTATTTGAATATGCGAAATCCAGGACAATGGAGAATGAATCCCCACTTGCCTCACGTCTTCGCCCTACGAAACTGGAGGAAGTAGTGGGACAGCAGCACATTGTGGGAAAAGATAAATTACTTTACAGAGCCATCAAGGCAGATAAGCTGACTTCCGTTATTTTTTACGGTCCTCCAGGAACCGGAAAGACCACCTTGGCTAAAGTCATCGCCAATACTACTAGCGCAGACTTTACCCAGATCAATGCCACCGTAGCAGGCAAGAAAGATATGGAAGAAGTGGTAAAACAGGCTCAGAATGCCCTTGGAATGTATGGGCGAAAGACGATTTTGTTTATTGATGAGATTCATCGCTTTAATAAAGGACAGCAGGATTATCTTTTGCCTTTTGTGGAGGACGGAACCATTATCCTTATTGGGGCCACCACAGAGAATCCCTATTTTGAGGTAAACGGTGCGCTCCTTTCACGTTCTATTGTGTTTGAGTTGAAGGCACTGGAGATTCCGGAGATTAAAGAACTGCTCCTGCGGGCAGTGAACGATAAGGAAAAGGGCATGGGAAGCTATAATGCGGTTCTGGATGAAGATGCCCTGGAGTTTCTGGCAGATATGGCAGGAGGAGATGCCAGAAGCGCTCTGAATGCCATAGAGCTTGGCATTCTTACTACGCCAAGAGCTTCAGACGGCAAGATTCATATTACTCTGGATGTGGCTTCTGAGTGTATCCAGAAGCGTGTGGTGCGCTATGATAAGGATGGAGATAACCATTATGATATTATTTCTGCATTTATCAAGAGTATGCGCGGCTCCGATCCGGATGCTGCAGTTTATTATCTGGCGAAGATGCTGTATGCAGGTGAAGATGTGAAATTTATTGCAAGACGTATGATGATCCTTGCTTCTGAAGATATTGGAAATGCAGATCCCCAGGCCCTGGTAGTGGCAACCGCAGCAGCCAGGCAGTTGAGCGGGTGGGAATGCCGGAATCCCAGATCATTCTTTCCCAGGCTGCCGCATATATGGCATGTGCACCTAAGAGTAATGCAGCGGTGAATGCTATTTTTGCAGCAATGGACAGTGTGAAGCGTACCAGGACGACTGTTCCGGCTCATCTTCAGGATGCCCATTATGGAGGGCATGAGAAGCTGGGACATGGAATCGGCTATAAGTATGCCCACGATTATCCAAATCATTATGTAAAGCAGCAGTATCTGCCAGATGAGATCCAGGGAGAGAAATTCTA
The DNA here is from genome assembly GCF_003480145.1 of Ruminococcus sp. AM42-11. Classification (NCBI taxonomy): domain Bacteria; kingdom Bacillati; phylum Bacillota; class Clostridia; order Eubacteriales; family Oscillospiraceae; genus Ruminococcus; species Ruminococcus sp. AM42-11. The sequence continues at coordinate 133,373 of NZ_QUIO01000004.1, forward strand.
TGAGCTGTCAGATATGGGATATGAGAAGAAACTGAAGGAACACATGAAGTTTATAAAAGAGCATGCAGATTGAAGGAATGATTTTTCAAACACGCGTTGGAATAAATATTGAGTAATTATCAGCAAGTGCTATTTTGCCAAGCGTGCAGCTGTGAAGGTACTGAATAATTACAAAATCTGAAATAAAAAGTGGAGGAGCTTTATAAAAGCCCCTCCATTATTTTTGCATAAATTTCTTCATATTTCTTGGGCCACTGCCTGCACATGGCCTTTGCAGCGGAAAGAGATGGCGCTGCAAGAGAAAGATCGATCACAGAAGCACCCTTCTGCAAAAGCTGAAGGTGAACCACATATTCTCCCTGATTATTAATGTAATAATCGGCTGGAGCTTTCACCTGATTCTTTGTGGAGGCACCTCTGGCTGCAAGGTACTGGAGCACTTCAGTACGGATGTCCTGGGAAATATCATTCTCGAAATAGGTGAGCGTGTTTTTTCCATCTTCAGTAAGATAATAGTAGGAAGTATTGGAAATGGTACGCTTCTCAATCAGCTCTGTTTCCTCAAGCTCGGAAAGGGCCTGTTGCAAATGGAAATAATTCGTGTACTCGTGGTCCAGAATAAATTCTGAAATTTCTGAATTAGTGATGGGGGACGAAGAATTCCGAAGCATATATAGGATGATCAGTTTGTAAACAGTAAATGGTGTAGCCATTTTCCAGCCTCCCTTCTGGTGAAATATTGCATAAGTTCTAAATTCGAGTGTGTTTGAAAAAGGCTTTCTGCAAGATGTGTATTACACTTTGCGGGAGATTGCGGGAATAATATTTCAAACAGACTCTGGAGCGTGTTTGAAAAATCATTCCCGCAATCTGCACGCCCCACTTTGCGGGAGATTTTGCCCTCTTTCAGTCGGCGTAGCCGCTACGCCTCCCTCAATCGGACAAAATCTCCCACAAATTGTGACGCACATCTTGCAGAAAGCCTTTTTCAAACACGCTCTAATGCTTTGCCCTGAAAACTCTGACGCTCTTTCAAACGGTGGTGGAGCAGATTCAGCACTTCTCTTTTTCTGCTGGCCCATAGAGGGGCGATCAGCAGATCTTTCGGCCCATCGCCGGTAACCCGGTGGATCACAATGGATGGATCCAGATGTTCCAGGCAGTCTGCTACAAGGTCAATATATTCGGCGCGTTCCAGCACTTTAAATTTCCCGGCAAGATAATCATATGCAAGGTCAGTGCCTTTCAGAACGTGGAGCAGCTGAAGCTTGATTCCCTGAATATCCCGGGCATTTAAATAATCCATAGTAGCCAGCATATCTTCCCTGGATTCGCCGGGAAGCCCGAGAATGGTATGAACTACTACTTCCAGACCAGCTGTGCGGAGTCTCTTAAGGGAGTCTTCAAAGCAGGATAGAGGGTAACCTCGCCGGATATAAGCTGCGGTAGATTCATGAATGGTTTGAAGTCCCAGTTCTACCCAGACTGGTTTAACCATGTTTAGCCGGGAAAGAAGTTTTACTACATTGTCCTCCAGGCAATCCGGCCTTGTACCAATAGAAAGTGCCACAATCCCCGGATGGGAAATAGCTTCCTGAAAAATTTTTTCCAGATAAGGCACAGGAGCGTAAGTATTGGTGTAAGCCTGAAAATAGGCGATGTATTTGTGAATAGGTCTTTTGGCTGAAAGCATGGCAATCTGACTGTCTATCTGTTCATGGATAGAGAGTGCTGCACTAGCGGCAAAATCACCGCTGCCACCTTCGCTGCAGAAGATGCAGCCACCGTGTCCTATTGTACCATCGCGGTTGGGACAGCTCATGCCGCCGTTTAAGGTGACTTTATAAACCTTTTCTCCGAAGCGCTCCTTTAGCATATAGTCAAGGGAGTGATAGGGCTTTCCATTCCAGCTGGTGATCATAAATTCTTATTGTCGGAATCAAGACTGTGGTCTACTACACTGTCAGGATTCGGCTCAGAGGTTTCTTCCGGAATATATTTGTCAAAAATTTTCACAAAGAAATGGGAATTGATGTATGCAATTCCGGAAAATCCAATGAGCACCAGCAGCAGGATGACCATGGACTGTACCTGGGCACTTGGAATAAAAAATACAAGAACCGGGGCAGCAGTGACAAGGATCATAAGTGCTGTATATGGAAGATGGCGGATGGACATCAAAAATGCGTTGGTAAAAGTATTCTTGATGGTATTGTAAAATTTCGCAAGAACCGGGTAGATGTACAGGAAGATCATCAGGTAAACGACCAGGATCATCATAAATAATACCATAAGAACCTTACCGATGGTGCCAGGTGTGCTGCGGCAGATGCTGATGTCAAAGTACAGCAAAAGGGCAGCCGCAAGCATGATCAGATTGATCACAATACCCTGTTTCAGATTCTGTTTAAAGGATTTAAAAAATCCGCGGACGATATAAGACTCTTCATTACGAACCATTTTCAAAGTGACGTAGAACATGGCTGCAATGGAAGGTCCAATGGTCACCACCGGAATGCAGCAGACGATGCAAAGCAGATTCAGAATGATAAGATCTGCTACCCTGCTCATGAAGGTGAAAAATTTGTTATCCATGTTGAAAAAACGATCCATTCAAAAATTCCTCTTTTCTATTTTGTATATTGCATTAATGAGCTTATCACATAGTATAACGAATCTGTGAAAAAAAAGCAATTTGAAAATAAAAAAGAACATAAAAACTATATAATCTTCACAAAAATATTTATAGAAAGTTCTTGCTTATCACACGTCAGAGTGTTAAAATAGTAATCATTGAAAAGAGAATAATAAACATTAAATATAGAAAAAGGAGTAGCGAAATGAGTAAAAATATCAGAACTGAGGCAGTTGACCATCTTTTTGAGGCCATACTTTGTCTGAAGGATAAGGAAGAGTGCTACACTTTCTTTGAGGATGTGTGTACCATTAACGAACTTCTTTCTTTATCTCAGAGATTTGAAGTGGCCAAGATGCTGATGGATAAGAGAACTTACCTTGACATTTCTGAGAAGACCGGTGCTTCCACAGCCACGATCAGCCGTGTAAACCGTTCTCTGAATTATGGCAATGACGGTTATGATATGGTATTTAAAAGAATGGAAGAGAAAAAAGAGCAGAACCGTTCTCTGGATCAGAAGGACGAATAAGCGTCAGAGGATCTGAATCCGAAATAGAATAAAATATACGAAAGAAAACCCGCGAAATTGTGCTATGAGATAATTTCGCGGGTTTTGTACTGTTATTTGTCTTTATTCTTCTTATGTTTGTCCCTGGGCTCAGATGGGGAAATGTCATCGATCATTTTCTCAATGATCATCTTCTTAATGTAGACATCAAAGCTCATGAGACAGATAAAACTGAATCGCTTCAGAAATTCCTGATCTTCCTCATCTGCATCCTGGAAAGTGGCGCTGGAGAAACGGTAATCCTTTAGAAGATTCTTGATCAACTGGTCAATCTTGCGGTTCTCCATTCCAAAAACTTCATTATATACATAGGTCATGTCCTTGCCTGGCTCACCTTTAAAGTATTTCGCTGTGATGGGACCGAGAAGCTTCTGGATGTCTGTGATGGACAGAATATTCTTAAAATAATAAATGAAGATCAGCATGAGCAGATGATCTTTGGAATAGCGCTTCTTCTCAGGTGAAGGGAGCAGGTTATTCTTGGCGTAGTTATTGATCATGGTCTTTGTCAGGATCTTGTCATCATCGTGACGCTTTGTGGACGCAAGCTGATCCTCCATAAACGTGGTGACCTGATCCATGTACAGGTCGATGTTTGGAAGATCTTCTGGTTTTATATAATCCATTCCGGAAATGTGCTCCAGAATGCTCTTTAATATGGATTTATCATCAGCTGTCATTTTTATCACCTCTGCTCCTTATTATATAGTTTTTAAAACTACTTGTAAACTGTTTTTTTCAGATCTTGTGAAAAACAGAAAAAAACCAGAACTTTGTTTACAAAAAACACCTCGCGGAATGTTACTGGTAAACAGTAAAAACCCGAATCTATGTTTGGATTTTCTGCACGTTCGGGGTTGTGGGAGATAAGGATTTCATGTATAATGAGATTTAACTATTTGAAAAATCATTCCCGCAATCTGCATGCCCCATTTGACGGTATATTTCGTCCGAATTCAGTTGTCGCAGTCCGCTGTGACGCCCTCATCAGGGCGGAAGCTCCTACAAATTGTGGCGCACATCCTGCAGAAAGCTTTTTTCAAACATGCGTTAGCGAAAAAAGGAGAACATAAATGAGCATATATGATACATTAAATCCCCCTCAGCGCGAGGCGGTAGCACAGACAGAGGGACCAGTCCTGATCCTGGCGGGAGCTGGTTCCGGCAAGACAAGAGTGCTGACACACAGGATTGCCTATCTGATGGATGAAAAGGGAGTAAATCCGTGGAATATTCTGGCTATTACTTTTACCAATAAGGCTGCTCAGGAGATGAGAGAGCGTGTGGATAAGCTGGTGGGCTTTGGTTCTGAGAGTATCTGGGTGTCTACTTTCCACTCAGCCTGCGTAAGAATCCTTCGGAGACATATTGATAATCTGGGATATGACACGAATTTTACAATCTATGATACAGATGACCAGAAGTCTCTTATGAAAGATGTGTGCAGGAAGATGAACATTGACACCAAGATTTATAAAGAGCGTTCCCTTCTTGCCCAGATTTCCCATGCCAAGGACGAGCTGCTTACACCAGATGATATGGAGATGAAAGCTGCCGGAGATTACAATATGAAGAAAGTGGCTTCTGTTTACCGTGAATACCAGGCTGCTCTTCGCAAGAATAATGCACTGGACTTTGATGATCTGATCGTAAAGACGGTGGAGCTTTTTGAAAAATGCGGTGCAGTGCTAGAGTACTATCAGGAGCGGTTTAAATACATTATGGTGGATGAGTATCAGGATACCAATACTGCACAGTTTAAGTTTATCAGTCTTCTGGCCCAGCGGTATCAGAATCTTTGTGTGGTAGGTGATGATGACCAGTCCATTTATAAATTCCGTGGGGCTAATATTGGAAATATTCTTGGATTTGAGCATGTTTTTCCAGATGCCAGGGTAATCCGTCTGGAGCAGAACTACCGCTCTACAAGGAATATCCTGAATGCAGCGAACCAGGTGATCGCGAATAATACAGAACGTAAGGCAAAAACCCTGTGGACAGAGAACGAAGAAGGCAGCAAGGTGCATTTTCGCCAGTTTTTGAATGCCTATGAGGAAGCAGAGTATGTGGCAGGGGAAATCGGCAAGTTAAAAAGAAACGGTCTTGGGAACTACCGTGATTGCGCTATTCTTTATCGTACCAATGCCCAGTCCCGTATTTTCGAGGAGAAATTTATTGCAGCCAATATTCCATATAAACTGGTAGGAGGCGTTAATTTCTATGCACGTAAGGAAATCAAGGATCTTCTCTGTTATCTGAAAACGATTAATAATGCCAGAGATGATCTTGCTGTGCAGAGAATCATAAATGTGCCAAAGCGTGGAATCGGTGCAACGACACTTGGACGTGTTCAGGATTATGCGGACAATATGGGAATCAGTCTGTATGAGGCATTGCGCGTGGCTGAAGAGGTTCCTTCTATTGGAAGAAGCTTGTCAAAGATCGATGGCTTTGTAACTTTTATACAGATGCTGAAAAGCAAGGCAGATGTGATGACTGTGGAGGAAATCCTGCAGGAGGTAATTGATTCCACAGGTTATGTGGCAGAGCTGGAAGCTGAGGATACAGAAGAATCGAGAGCAAGAATTGAGAATATTGATGAGTTGATTTCCAAGACTGTAGCTTATCAGGAGGCTATGGAGGAGCAGAATCAGTCGGCTACGCTTTCAGGCTTTCTGGAAGAGGTGGCTCTGGTAGCAGATATTGATACTGTAGATCCGGATCAGGATTATGTGCTCCTTATGACTTTACATAGTGCCAAGGGTCTGGAGTTTCCGAAGGTGTTTATGGTAGGAATGGAAGACGGCATTTTCCCTAGTCATATGACCATCAGCTATGGCGATGACGGGGAGATGGAAGAAGAGAGAAGACTTTGTTACGTGGGAATTACCCGTGCAATGAAAGACCTTACTTTGACTTGCGCCCAGCAGAGGATGATCCGTGGAGAGACTCAGTATAACAGGGTTTCCAGGTTTGTGAGAGAGATTCCAAGAGAACTGGTAGATCTGGGACACACTATTCAGGAGAAGAAGCCGAAAGTGGAGGAACTAATCCCAACACCGGCGAAATACTCCAAGATGAAAGAAATTCTCCAGGGCAGAAATTACAAGCCAAGAGAATTTAAAGTAACAAAAGCCAATTCGCTGGATTATGAGGTGGGAGATACGGTTCGCCATATTAAATTTGGCGTTGGAATTGTGAAAGAAATCGTGGAAGGCGGTCGTGATTATGAGGTTACAGTGGAGTTTGATAAGGTTGGTGTGAAGAAGATGTTCGCAAGCTTTGCCAAGCTGAAGAAAATTTGATTGGAAATTGGGTTTGGAAAAATTTAAAATTAATATATTAACTATGGTAAAATAATTGCAAAAGTGGTATAATAAATAAACCTAATGAGTACTTTGAAAGAGAGGATGGTATCACATGAACATTAAAATGGATAAGCTCGAGGAATTATTATCATTACTTAAGAAAAAAGAAGATGAGAAGCAGAAGAATACAGTCCTCTGGGTACTGGCTATCATTGGCGCTGTAGCTGCTGTTGCAGGAATTGCATTTGCAGTATATCGCTTCTTCGCACCGGATTATCTTGAAGACTTCGAGGAAGACTTTGATGATGATTATGACGATTATTTCGAGGATGAGGAGAAATAAGTAAGGCGTTTAGCGGATATCCACGGTCGTCCACAATTTTTGGAATACAAATCTGGTTTGGATGTGGATAATTTCGGGGATTTTTTATAAGTGAGTGCATATTAAATGAAAAGGTATACGGGCATATAGCAGTTATGCTCCCCCGTATACCTTATTTTGATTTAAGGTAATTGTTCTGTATCTTCATAGTAATACGCTTCGCGATGCATAGAAATCATGCATTTACATGATTTCGCGCCGCAATTTTCGGGTTTTCTGTGAACTTTGTTCACAAAAAAACACCTCGCGGAACGTTACCAGTGAACAGTAATCCATTAGCGACAGCATTATATATAAAAGATAGCTGCGGAATAGTTACGATCTATATATAATTATTTTATGGAGGATTTATGAAAAAAGGAGAGATTTACGAAGGAATTATCGAGAAAGTTGATTTCCCCAACAAGGGATATGTGAACATAGATGGAGAAAAAGTAATTGTAAAAAATGGAATTCCAGGTCAGAAAGTTCGCTTTATGATCAATAAGAAGCGCTCGGGTAGGTCAGAAGGCAGGCTTTTGGAGGTTCTGGAGGATTCTCCCCTTGAGGTAAGAGAGCCTGTATGTAAGATTTTTCCGGCATGCGGTGGCTGCATGTACCAGACAATGTCCTACGAAGAACAGTTAAAAATGAAGGAAACTCAGGTGAAAGGACTTCTCCAGGAGGCAGTAGGTAGTGATACAGACCTTCACTGGGAAGGAATCCACGGAAGTCCTATTGAATTTGGTTACCGTAATAAGATGGAATTTTCCTTTGGAGATGAATATAAAGATGGTCCTCTTTCTCTTGGTTTGCACAAGAAAGGCAGCACTTACGACGTACTGACAGCTTCTGACTGCAAGCTGGTGCATCCGGATATGACAGCGATCCTTTCCAGTGTGCTGGACTTTTTTACAGAGCTTGGGGCTGTGCATTATAAGAAAATGCAGCATACTGGTTATCTGCGCCACTTGCTTCTGCGCCGCGGTGTGACCTCTGGTGAAATTCTGGTACATGTGATCACCACAAGCCAGGCAGAGTACGACTATGCGCCGCTGGTATCAAGGCTTCTGGCTCTTCCGCTGGAGGGAAAAATCGTGGGAATTATGCACATTATCAATGATTCTCTGTCTGATGTGGTGCAGAGCGATGAAACCAGATTGCTTTATGGACAGGATTACTTCTATGAAACGTTGCTGGGTCTGCGATTTAAGATTAGTACATTTTCCTTCTTCCAGCCAAACTCACTGGCAGCCGAAGTATTGTACTCTATTGTGCGTGATTACATTGGTGACACCAAGGACAAAGAAGTATTTGATCTCTACAGCGGTACTGGAACTATTGCCCAGCTTCTTGCTTCTGTTGCGAAAGAGGTTATCGGCGTGGAAATTGTTGAGGAAGCTGTGGAAGCTGCAAAAGTAAATGCCGCCTTAAATGGTCTCACCAATTGCCGTTTCATCGCAGGTGACGTCCTGAAAGTCCTGGACGATCTTACTGAAAAACCAGATATGATCATTCTGGATCCCCCTCGCGATGGAATCCACCCCAAAGCGCTGCCGAAGATCCTGGCATATGGAGTAGAAAACATCGTCTATATCTCCTGCAAACCAACAAGTCTTGCAAGAGATTTACCTGCATTTCTGGCAGCTGGTTATGAGGTTCAGCGCAGCTGCAGCGTGGATCAGTTTTGTGAGACGGTGCATGTTGAGACGGTATGTTTATTGTCCAAACTTAAAAGTAAGGAACATATCGAGATCGAAGTAAAGATGGACGAGCTGGATTTGACTGCTGCGGAGAGTAAGGCCACTTATGATGAAATCAAGGGGTATGTACTGGAAAAGCATGAATTGAAGGTGTCCAGCCTGTATATCTCCCAGGTTAAGCGGAAGTGCGGGCTAGATGTGGGGCAGAATTATAATCTGTCAAAGAAAGAAGACGCGAAAGTACCACAGTGCCCGCCGGAAAAGGAAGCTGCAATTATGGATGCACTAAAGCATTTTCAAATGATTTGATGGCAAGCCTGTCTTGCTCAAAGCAAAACGTGGTCTGGGATTCCAATATCCAGACCACGTTTTTGCCAATCAATAGCTCACGATTTCGTGAATTTTATTTGTCTTTTAGCACAATATCCGTTATACTAGTAAATAGGAAAAAATCAGGAGGTGCGGGATGGCAATCAGTTACAATCGGCTGTGGAAACAGTTGATCGATCATGGTTTGAGCAAAACCGACATGATGCACCGTGCAAAAATCAGCACCAATGTTTTAGCACGATTAAGTAAAGGTGAGCCTGTCTCCATGGACAGCATGGAAAAAATCTGCACCATGCTGGGATGCAATATCGGAGACGTGATGGAATTTATCCCTGATACAGAAAACGGAGGAATAGATGCATGATTACAGGTGTGATTAAAAATAAAGTAGATAAAATCTGGACGGACATCTGGGCGGGCGGCATTACCAATCCTCTAACCGTCATCGAACAGCTGACCTATCTTATGTTTATCCGCTCTCTGGACGAAAAAGAGCTGGAAACGGAAGAATTTGAGCATATGACTGGCGAGAAGATGGAGAAGATTTTCCCCCAGTCCGCCGTTGGACAGTCCATGCGCTGGAGTAAATTCAAGAACAACGATCCCCGCGATATTTTCAATGTAATTTCCCAGCGGGTCTTCCCTGCCATCAAAAACATGAAACATGGCCGCCTGCCGGACTTCACCGAGCAGGGGGAACTGGTGGAAATCGCCGACGATTCCAGCAGTGATGTGCAGAATGAGACGGCCTTTGCCCGGTACATGAGCGATGCGATGTTCCTGATTCCTACGCCGCAGGTGTTGCAAAAAATCATCACAGGGTTGGATGACCTGTATGAGCATGACATTGCCGATTTGGATATGCAGGGCGACTTGTACGAGTACATGCTGGGCAAACTGGCTACCGCTGGGCAGAACGGCCAGTTTCGCACTCCCAAGCACATCCGGGAAATGATGGTGGAGTTGTTGCAACCCACCCCGAACGACACCATCTGCGACCCGGCCTGCGGCACGGCAGGCTTTCTGGTCTCCGCCGCGGAGTACATTCGCAACCACTACGAGGATACCATGACTTCCGAGCAGTGGGAGCACTTTGCTGGGGATGCCTTCACCGGCTTTGACACAGACCGCACCATGCTGCGCATTTCTGCGATGAACCTGATGCTGCACTCCATCAGCCACCCGGAGATTGACTACAAGGACAGCGTTTCCAAGCAGAACCAGATCAGCGACAAGTTTACCATGTGTCTGGCAAATCCGCCTTTCAAGGGCACCGTGGACGCGGAAAGCATCAACGACAACCTGAAAGCCGTGACCAACACCAAAAAGACCGAGCTGTTGTTTCTGGCCCTGTTCCTGCGGATGCTGAGAAAGGGTGGTCAGTGCGCCTGCATCGTGCCGGACGGCGTGCTTTTCGGCTCCTCCAAGGCGCACAAAGCTATTCGCAAAGAACTGGTGGAGAACCATCAGCTGCGGGCGGTGATCTCTATGCCCTCCGGCGTGTTCAAGCCTTATGCGGGCGTGTCCACGGCGGTGCTGGTGTTCACCAAGACCGGAGCGGGCGGCACGGAAAATGTGTGGTTCTATGATATGAAAGCCGACGGTTTTTCCTTGGACGACAAGCGCAGCGAAATTGCGGAAAATGACATTCCCGACATCATCGAGCGGTTCCACCATCTGGACCAGGAAGCTGACCGCCAGCGCACAGAGCAGAGCTTTCTTGTGCCGAAACAGGAAATCGCAGACAACGACTATGACCTGTCCATCAACAAGTACAAAAAGGTGGAGTATGTGCCGGTGGAGTACCCCTCTATCACAGAACTGATGGCAGACCTGCATGAGCTGGAACTGGAGATTACCGCAGGGCTGGCGGAATTGGAGGAGATGCTATGATGGCGAGGTTAGAAGAAATTTGTGCGATAAATATGGGACAGTCTCCGGATTCTTCCACATACAACGAAGATGGTAACGGCCTTCCGTTTTTTCAGGGAAATGCAGATTTTGGAGAGATTTATCCTGCGGTTCGTATGTGGTGCTCTGAGCCAACCAAAATAGCACGGGAAAAAGATATTTTAATCTCTGTTCGTGCACCAATTGGCGCGTTGAATATCGCAAATTGTGAATGCTGTATAGGCCGAGGGTTAGCTGCTTTAACGGTAAACGAGGATATTTGTGCTCAGGAATATTTATGGCATGCGTTATCAGGTAAGGTTGACGAACTAAATTCCAAAGGTACTGGAAGTACATTCAAGGCCATTAATAAAAAAACACTTTCTGAAACAGAAATTCCCCTTCCACCCATTGACGAACAGCGCAAAATCGCGGCGATTCTGGACAAAGTGAGCGACCTGATTGCGAAACGTCAACAGCAGCTGGATAAGCTGGATGAGATGATCAAGGCAAGGTTTATGGAGATTTTTGGAGATTCAGAAACTAACACCAAAAATTGGCGTGTTTTGCCGATGTCTAAAATATGTTCTGTAGGTTCAAGTAAGCGTATTTATCAAAGCGAACAATCTTCTTCGGGTGTCCCTTTTTGGAGAATTTCTGATTTAACCAGCCTAATCACCACAGGAACAGTTACCCCTGAGTTATATATACCTGAAGAACGGTATAAAGAACTCAAGACGCAAGGACAAGTTCCTGCCCCTGGTGATATATTGATAACTTCAAGAGGAACACTTGGGCAATGTTATATTGTAAAAGTAAATGATAGATTTTACTTTCAAGACGGGATGATTAGCTGGCTTTCTGGATATATGGATGGTGTAACCCCGCTATATATTTCGTATCTGTTTACAATGCCAGGATTTAGAAAGCAAATAGATTCCATGCAGGCAGGTTCAACTGTTGCCTATTTATCTATAACAATGATAAAAAAACTCAAAGTGATGTTGCCTGACATAGAAAGTCAACAACAGTTCGCTTCTTTCGTCAGCAAAACGGAGAAAACAAAAACCACCATCAGCCGCAGCCTCGAAAAGCTTGAAACGTTGAAAAAGGCGCTGATGCAGGAATACTTTGGGTGAGGTAAGAAAATGGAAGAATATAAATTAACACTGGGGATGGAACCCACAGACGATTATAAAAAAGCAAAGCAGGATTTGATTCAGGCAATGAGATCAATTCAAAAATTATCCCCTCAACAGCAGCAAATGTTGGCAGAGGAGTTATTTGGAGCAGCAAATGTTATGGTTTTGAGTCAAATACTACGCCAGTATCTGAGGTGAATATAAAGTATGTTAGAGTTTATAAAAGATAACTGGGCAAACATTTTGCTTATTATCGTAGGTAGCTTTGCCCTTGCAACTTACATATTGCAGGAACGGAAGAAAAAGATTGATGCAGCTTCTCTTATCGTCCTTCAAATCGATGAATTCCAGGAGCGGTTAAGGGAAATCTCTACTTTCATTGTTGACGGACAATTAAACGAAACGGCGTTCTATGAATCACTACCCTTGATGGATACGGATTATTGGAACAAGTACAAACATTACTTTGTCCGAAAAATGGACGCGACCAGCTATACAGCACTGAATCAACTATATGAGTATGTGTCAGAGATTCAGGAACAACAGATGCTCATGAAGGCTTTCCAAAAGAATTCCTTTCAGATAACACAAAATGTTTTGGCAAATATAGAATCGCAGTTTATTGTGGCCGATCTTAATAATGCTTGTACCGGAGTTACAGCGCAAAATATCACTTCTGCTATGGGAAATATGATTCCGCAAGGCGTTTCAGAAGCAGATCGAAATACGCTTAACGCAATGGTGCAACAAATAGCGGCACAGAATCCCAATTTTGATATGAATCGTTTTTGGAGCCTCTATAATCAGCAAAGAATTTGGACGAAGTCTATCATTAACCAAGGGGCATTAACTTCTTATACCCCTGTCCAAATTCGTATAAGTTTAGAGAAAATGCTAAAGAAATATTCGATGCTTGAAATTAGCGGAACAGAAGGCTATCAAATGCTCAAAAAGACTTCTAAACAAAAGTTTTAAGCAAGTGAGAGGTCTATTATGGAAGAAGATGTTACAAAGATATATGAGGAATATTCGGAGGAACTTCTGTTTTGCAAATATTTTATAGCTGAAAAGTAAAACATCATGCTGAGATGGGTAGATGTGGAGAAAACATTCTCAAAAAATGTCTCCAGGAACGGTTTCAAATGCTAGAATTTGTTACCGGCTTTATTGCTTGGGCCAATCATCAAAGCCCACAATGTGACATCATCGTATGTAGGAAAAATTTTTATAGACGTCAACTAGCTGGAGACATTTTCCTGGTTGAACCAAATGATTGCATAATGGTTATAGAAGTCAAGGGAAATGCTACCTTGGATGATTTAACAGAAACGATTGAAAAAAATAAATTTTTCCAATTGCATGATGAAACAAAACATATAAAATTAGCGATGTTTGCTTTTAAAACTCGTATTGGAAAACAACGATTATATAAAGAGTTTGGTTATAAATATGACAGAAGTACAAAAGGATATATCCAGGAACGGCTTCCAGAAGAAAAGACATTAGACTATTTTGTATGCTTACATAGGGAGAGCCTAACTAGCTCAGCACGAGATAAACAAGTATTCTTCTTGAAGGATGGGCAAGATCGGCAGTTCTATGTGCTAGATAACCATTTTCCAATAATGCAAAATTTTTCTAGGCTAATACAAAGCTTGCAAAATTAGGGCTAGATAAAATGATGATTTCTTGATCGGTTTTAGTGCTGAGACCGCGATGCTGAGAAGATTTGAATATAGGAAATATTGGTGGGAGCAACATTGTCATGGAATATACAGAGGTTTTAGACAAGCAAATCACGAGAAAACAACATTATGTCCCCAAGGCTTACTTAAAAAACTTTTCTGTGAGTAATCAAAAATCAGAACAAGTTTATGTTGTTTTTGCTAATGATGAAAATGCAAAAATGGTTTCAATCGACAATATTTGCTGTCGTTCTTTCCTATATGATCAAATTGCAATTGATCCAGATAGCAAAACTCATGTTTTTGCAGCACCAAATGAGATCGAGAACAGTTTTATCGAACTGGAAGGCGAATATGCAACAATTATCTCAAAGATAAAAAATGCTTTACGAGATTCAGATGAATTTGAGTTGGCGCGGGTGGAAATTGATAAACTAAGGCAATTTATGTCATCACTACTGTTTAGAAACCCTGTTTTTGTACATCTGTCAAATTATATTATTGATACACAATACAAAAATGATCCGCAGCATATTAAACATGTAAAGGACATTTTTCCTGATGTACCGCAAAATGTTTACCTGTCCATGCTGGCAAACGAGTTTTTGAAGATAAACATTGCTCCGGATGTTGGCTTGTTTCCTCGGGCTTTGGCTGAGACAATGAAGGAATCGCAACTGTGTATTTTTAAAGCCAAAGGTTCCGTATTTGTTACAAGCGATATGCCGGTAGTCAATATTTACGGTGAAAAAGATGGTATAGAATATGACTTGCTTGGTATGCCAATTACGCCAGAATTATTTTTGGCGTTTGTCGATACTGTTCAGCGCGTTCCCAGAATAATCATAATTGATGACAACAGTGTAAAGCGCATGAACAGCAAGCAGATAAATAAAGAGCTGTTAATTTCTAACCGTATAGACTTATTATCGTATATTGATTTTTCAATAGATGCCGAAAAAGAAGATGATGAACAGGTTTACCAACTACTTCATACAGATAAGGAAACCGCGTTGAAACAATATGAGGACATGATGAGTTCAAAAGAAATAAAATACTGGAGATGATGTGATGACTAACTTCTCCTTTCTCAAAGCCAAAACTGAATATGCCCTCTTCGCCCCCGCCTGCATGGAAGCTGAGAAAATTTATGTTTCTGCTCCTGCCATGTGTGCAGTAGGCTGCCGTAAGGCATTGGAGCTGGCAGTAAAATGGGTATATGCAGCGGACAAGTCCATGAAAATGCCCTACAAAGACAATCTGCAATCCCTCATTCATGAGCCAACTTTCCGCTTCGCTGTGGACTCCGACACTTGGGGCAAGATGCCTTTTATCATCAAGTTGGGCAATCTGGCGGTACATACCGAGCGCAGCGTTCAGCCAAGTGATGCGCTTGCTTCTCTGCGCGGTCTGTTTGAGTTTGTGCAGTGGATCGACTATTGCTATGGCGCGGACTATCAGGAGCGCACCTTCGACGAGAATCTTGTCCCCACCGGAAAGGTGGCGGTGGACACCCGGAAAATCAAGGAACAGGAAAGTCTGCTGGACCAGAAAGATGCCGAGATCGAGGCGCTGCGCAAGCAAATCGAGCAGATGTCCACCCGATACACCGCCGAAAAGGAGCAGCATCAGAAGGAACGCACCTTCCAGCCGGAGGACCTCTCGGAATTCAAGACCCGCAAAATCTACATCGACGTGGACCTCAAACTGATGGGCTGGAAGTTCACCGGCCCAGATGCTGATGTACAGGAGGAGTATCGTGTGGAGGATATGGCCGGGATGCCAGGTCAGCCTGGCTTCTGCGACTATGTGCTGTTTGGAAAGGACGGCCTGCCCCTGGCGGTGGTGGAAGCCAAGCGCACCAGCAAGGACCCAAACATTGGACGCAAACAAGCGGTTTTGTATGCGGATTGTCTGGAACGGAAATTTGGCCGCCGCCCCATGATGTTCACCACCAATGGCTTTGAAACCTACTTCTGGGATGACCAGACCGCCCCGCAACGGAAGGTCAGTGGCATTTTCAGCAAGGATGACCTGCAAAAGCTGATGAACCGGCGCACCGAGCGGATGGATTTGATGAGCGTTTCCATTGATGACAAAATCACTGACCGGTATTACCAGAAGGAAGCCATCCGAGCGGTGTGCGAACAGATTACGCAGGGGTTCCGCAAGCATCTGCTGGTGATGGCCACCGGCACCGGCAAAACCAGAACCGCGTCCAGCCTGACCGATGTGCTCAGCCGAGGCAAATGGGTGACCAACATTCTGTTTCTGGCCGACCGCACCGCGCTGGTGAAGCAGGCAAAGGACGATTTCAAGAACTATCTGCCGGATATGTCCCTGTGCAACCTCTGCTCCAACAAGGACGACCGGAACGCCCGCATTGTGTTCTCCACCTATCCGACCATCCTCAACGCCATTGATGACACCAAGTCCAAGGACGGGCGGCAGCTGTTTACTCCGGCGCACTTCGACCTGATTATCATTGACGAAAGCCACCGGAGCATCTTCAAAAAGTACCGGGCCATCTTTGAATATTTTGACGCCTTCATGGTGGGTCTGACCGCCACGCCGAAGACCGATGTGGATCGGAACACCTACGACTTTTTCGAGATGGAACACGGCGTGCCCACCTATGCCTATGATTATGAAACGGCGGTGCAACAGGACCATGTGCTGGTTCCCTATTACAACTACGAGGTCAAGACCCGTTTTCTGGAAGAAGGCATCTCCTATGATGATCTGTCCGAAGAGGACAAAGAGCGATATGAGGATGATTTCATCGAAGACGGTCAGTTGCCAGACTTTATCCCCTCTGCTGCCCTCAATAAATTTGTGTTCAACGAAACCACCGTGGACATCGTACTGCAAGACCTGATGGACCGGGGTATCAAGGTGGCGGGCGGCGACCGTCTGGGGAAAACCATCCTGTTTGCCCAGAACAAACGCCACGCGGAGTTTATTCTGGAGCGGTTCAATAAGCTGTACCCCCAGTACCGGGGCAGCTTCGCCCAGCGGGTCATTTGCGACGACGCCTATGCCCAGACCATCATTGATGATTTCAAGCAGCCGGAAAAAGAACCGCACATTGCCGTATCGGTGGACATGATGGACACCGGCATCGACGTGCCGGAATGCGTCAATCTGGTGTTTTTCAAAAAGGTTCGGTCAAAGGCAAAGTTCTGGCAGATGATTGGCCGCGGCACCCGGCTATGCAAAGGGCTGGCCTGCGTGGACCAGATTGACGGAACCTATACCGACAAGCGGCGCTTTCTGATTTTTGACTACTGCGGCAACTTCGAATACTTCCGGCAGCACAAAGAAGGCTACGAAACCAGAGAAACCAAAACGCTGTCGGAAAACATCTTCGGCAAACAAATCAAAATCGCCATGGCGCTGCAGGAAAACACCTTTGGCGGTGAGGATTATCAGGCATGGCGCAAGGAGATTGTCAACACCTGTCACAAGCAGGTGTTGGCGCTCAACTCAGACCTGATTGCCGTAAAATTGCGGATGCAGTATGTGGAGAAATATAAAAAGCCGGAAGCCTTCGTGTCCATAAGCGAAGGTGACAAGGGCGAGTTGCTCACACAGATTGCACCTCTGGTACGCTCAGACGAGGCTGACGAGTTTGCAAAGCGGTTTGATAATTTCATGTATGGCCTAATTCTGGCACACATCGAGCAGATGCCCGCTTTCCAGTATGCAAAAAAGCAACTGTGCGACACCGCTTCCCTACTGGAACGTAAGGCCAGCATTCCGCAGATCAAGGCAAAGTTGCCCATGCTTCAGGAGATTCACACCGATGCATTTTGGGACGCGAATGATATTTTGCTGTTTGAGCAGGTTCGGAAGGAGCTGCGGGAGCTGATTCGATTTTTAGATGAAGGTGGCGTAGCACAGAGGCAGATTGTCACAAAGCTGACTGACCCGATTATTGACAGTCAGGAGGGTGTCCAGCTGGAAGCTGCCTATGACTTTGAAGACTACCGTGCCAAGGTCAATCGCTATGTGAACGAGCATGGAAATACGCTGGCCATATATAAGCTGACCCATAATATTCCGCTGGCTATGGGCGATTATCAGGAACTGGAGCGGGTGCTAACTAGCGAATTGGGCAGCAAAGAAGATTATGCCCGAGAGTTTGGCGACACACCCTTTGGCTTGCTCATTCGCAAGATCGCTAAGCTAGATCATGAAGCGGCTATGCAGGCGTTTTCCGCTTTTATCAATGACCAATCTCTGAATCAAAAGCAGATTGCTTTTGTAAACAAAATCATCAATCATATTGAGTTGAACGGATATATGGAAAATGTCGCAGAGCTGACCAAGCCACCGTTTGACAAGCCAATCAGTTTTATCAAATTGTTTGATGCAAAAACCAGAACCGCTTTGATGGAGACTATCAATCAGGTTCGAGAAAACGCGGTTCAAATTACAGCGTCATAAACAATGAACCAGGCACGGAAATTCACCCTTATTCTGGGTGGATTTTCGTGCCTGGTCTTTTCTGTTCGGGTATGGGGGCACCATTGTGCAGGAGCAGGATGGATAGCCACTGCACGGACAGGCGAGGTGTCCAGAGGGGCAAAGCCCCTTTGGCTCTGGGTCATCCAATAGGGGCGAGTAGCATCCCTGTTGGCAAAGGGAGTCTAGAGGGGAACAGCGTTCCCCTTGGCGGGAGGTTTCCAAAGGAGGGCAGTGCCTTCCTTGGCACACGACTTTCCTTCGGAAAGTCTAGTGTGTTATACCTTTGCTTCCGTCTGACGTGGGAAAGGGGTTGACGGTGTACTCTGCGGTGCGGCAGAGGGTGGCGGCAAACGCTTTTTCGCGGCAGTAGGACAGGCGGATTTTGTGATGTGAGCTACAGCACAAACGCAGGATTTTTGAGAAACAAAATCCGCCTGTCCGGAAAAGGAAGCAGAGGTATATAAAAGCCTTCGTCCCACCACAGCGCTGCCTTTGTTTCAGCGTTTCTTCCGCTTTCCCTTGCCGTGGGTCATGGTCGTTTTCCCACGCTGGCTGATGGGAGTTTTCAGGTGTTTGGACAGCTTTAGTACCTCGATCAAGTTGACAAATTGTTCCATTGTGATGGCATCGTAATCAATCCCCAATGTGGAAAGCAGTGCTTTCGCTTTCTTTTCCTCGGAGCTTCCCTCAAAGTTCATCGCATCCTGTAACTGATCCTGCATAGTTGCTGCAAGGGAGATTTCATCCGCCGTCATGGTGTCGGGGCGGTGTTCACTCCGAATGTCACGAAGGATACCTTTCAGATCATCCGCAATCAGGCTTCCGAAATATTCATCTTCCCGAATCTGCGCCACTTCTAATGTCCGCAGATGCAGGTCATTTTCTTCGCCGCCATTTTTCATCAATGCCATCTGCCGGACAGCTTCCAGCACGGCATTCATATCGTTGACCCGCATATCCGCGATCCGGTCAACGTAAATCTCAGCGTCCAGCATGAACCGCTGGAAATCCTTGTGGCAGATCAGCTCCGACAGCAGCCGGTGGTTGAACTTGCCCGTTTTCAATACATCAATCGAAGCATCACCCAAATGCAGCTCATGCAGAGCTGTGTTTGGGTGATTTTTTGTTTCCGTCCGCCCCATCAGATAGTCGCAGGAAACACCGTAATAGTCAGCCAGCACCAAAATGCTATACGGGCTGATGTCCTTGCCGTTATCCGATTCATATTTGCCGAGTGCGGATTTTGAGATGCCCACCTCGGCGGCAAGCTGCTCCAACGTCAGCTTTTGTGCTGTTCGTAAATCCTTCAAACGTTCCCCGATTGTCAGCTTAACCTGCATACACCAGCCTCCTTTGCAGCTTTTTCTGTATTGTATCATGCTTTTTCGCTTTTGTCTAAGAGCGTGGAAAAATCCTACTTTCATCCAACTTTTCCTACCTCTCGGATATACGGGAAAGAGCCTGTTTTCTTACTAAAATTTAGACGTAAACCACGCAGCACCTTGAAAATTTCATGACCGTCCGATGAGGATATGCTTTCCAGAGAAGTATCGCATTCAGCGTACCAAGGAAGAGACAACGCCAGGGTAAGGACTCGGGCAGGAACGGCATCGGGTAGAACGGCGAAGTTCAATTATTTTATAGGAGGAAACAGGTATGGATTTATTTACACAAGTCAAGATGGCAGTTTCCGTAAAAGAGGCTGCCGAATACTATGGATTGGAAGTAAAACGTGGCAGCATGGTCTGCTGTCCCTTCCACAATGACCGTACACCCAGCATGAAGCTGAACGAGGATTACTTTTACTGCTTTGGCTGTGGGGCAACTGGTGACGTGATCGACCTTGTGGCAAAGCTGTTCAACCTGAGCAGCTATGACGCAGCGAAAAAGCTGGCGGATGACTTTGGGATCGACCCGGACAAGCCTCCGGCTGCGGCAGCGCTGCGGAAAACAAAATATCCGCTGGCAAAGACGTTCCAGAATGAGACGCTGCATTGTCAGCGGATATTGTGCGATTATCTGCATCTTTTGGAGCATTGGAAGATGCAGTACGCACCCAAAACGCCGGAGGATACTCTTGATGACCGCTTTGTGGAAGCCTGCCAGATGCTCGATTATATCGAGGATCTGACAGATATTTTAACCTTTGCGGAGCTGGAGGCTCGTGTGAAAACTGTGGATATGCTTCAAAAGGACGGCATGATCGACCGGCTGGAAGAACGCCTGAAAAGGACGGCAAAGGAGGTGGATGCCCGTGACGAAACGGAAATCGGCTGATTTAGACGCGCCCATCTGGTTTGACGGCACGAATATTAACGAGGCACTGTTCTGTGATGAATTTCTGAACAGCCGGAAAATCATCTTTGCCAACGGTGCTTTCTTCACGCCGGACGGCAGGGTGACCGACGATCTGCCGCTCCGGGGCGAAATCTATGAGAAACTGAAATGCTGCGCTGTGAACAATATCCCTCGAAAGATCACCAACATTCTGGAAGTGATGAAGCTAGCAGCTCATGTAGAGGACTTTACACCGGAAGCAGATAGAGTCCATCTGGCAAACGGCACTTTGAAGCTGGACGGCAGTTTCACCGAGGGCAGACCGACCATTGTACGGAGCAGACTGCCGGTGGCATACCGCCCTGACGCACCGGCTCCCGTTCGGTGGCTTTCCTTTCTGGATGGACTTCTTTACACGGAGGACATTCCAACCTTACAGGAGTTTATTGGCTATTGCCTGATTCCCAGCAATAAGGGGCAACGCATGATGGTGATTAAGGGAAACGGTGGTGAAGGAAAATCGCAGATCGGAGCTGTGCTGGGGGCGCTTCTCGGCAGCAACATGAAGGACGGCAGCATCGGTAAAATTTCTGAAAACCGGTTTGCCCGCGCGGATCTGGAACACATTCTGTTGTGTGTGGATGACGATATGCGAATGGAAGCACTGCGGCAGACCAACTATGTCAAGTCCATCGTGACCGCCCAAGGAAAAATGGATTTGGAGCGCAAGGGTAAGCAGAGCTATCAGGGCTGGATGTTTGCCCGGCTGCTGGCGTTCTCCAATGGCGATCTGCAAGCGCTATATGACCGAAGCGACGGATTTTACCGCCGCCAGCTTGTACTGACCACCAGGGAAAAGCCTGTGGGACGGATAGATGATCCCGACCTTGCGGAGAAAATGAAAGCTGAAGCCGAGGGCATCTTCCTGTGGGCGTTTGAGGGCTTGCAGCGGCTGGTTGCCAACAACTTCAAATTCACAGAGAGCCAGCGTACGCGGGATAATCGGGAGGCAGTCAAGCGGGATAGCAACAACGTCTTTGATTTTCTGGAATCCGAGGGCTATATCCGGCTGAAGGCGGACTGCACCATCAGCTCTAAAGACTTATACGAAATTTACCGGATGTGGTGTGAGGAAAATAATCTGACACCGTTAAAGCGCCGCAGCTTCAGCGAGAGCGTGATTGCGAACCAAAGCAAGTACAATCTTGAATACTGCAACAAGATCACCAATGCTGCCGGACGGCGTGTATGGGGCTTCTTCGGTATTGAAGCGATTGCCAGACCTAATATAAACGGGTTTTCTGATGTTTCAGAGCATACGTACGTACCGGAGGACTGGCGATGATTTTTCTGCGACTGCGCCGTGTACGTATGTACGTTTTACTTTCCTGAAACGCCGCTATATGAAAAACTCTGATCGGCAAAGCCTATATTTTCGGGCACGAAATCAAGCCAAGTGAAATCCGTAAATTATTTGCCTGATGGCAGAAATGGTTTCACGGAATCGCGCTTCTCGGAACAGCAAAGCGAGTACGTGGAAGCGTGGAGAATCACACGTTTTAGAGTAAAGTCACACAGAACAGAAAAGTCGATAGGTGCCACCTGTGAACAGGACATCATAACGGCGATTCTGAGCGGATTTGACGACAATAGAATTTTTCACGATACAGCGAAGCGGATGCGCCGAATGGCGTGCTGGCTTCGCTTTTTCATCATCTGAATTTTGGAGGGAATTTGAATATGAGTGTACGCAATGAGATCAAGGCGCAGATCGTTCGCGCCGGTTTTACCATGCAGGAAGTTGTTGACCTGTTACATGATGAATATGGCTGGTCGGACAGCGTTCCCAATTTGTCCGCCAAGTTGCAGCGGGAGAGCATCCGCTATAAAGAGGTCGTCGAGCTTGCCGACGCGCTGGACTGCGACATCGTGTGGGTGAAGCGAGGGGAGCGCCGATGAAAGCACAGTACGCCATTCTCCGCTTTGCCAAGTACAAGGGGCCGGAGATCGGGCACATCGAATCCCACAACGAGCGCACCAAGGAGAAATACGCCAGCAATCCCGACGTGGACACGTCCCGCAGTCACTTCAATTTTCATCTGGTGACGCCGCAGCGCAAGTACCGCGCAGAAGCGGAAAAGCAGATCGCCGAGGCGGGCTGCCGCACAAGGTCAGACAGTGTGCGCGTGGTGGAGGCGCTGGTGACAGCCAGCCCGGAGTTCTTCAAGGGAAAGAAGAAAAGCGAAGTCAAAGCCTATTTTCAGGAGGCACTGGACTTCATCCGGGAACACCAAGACCCGAAAAACATTATATCTGCCGTGGTGCATATGGACGAGAAAACGCCCCATATGCACCTTTGCTTTGTCCCGCTGACGGAGGACAAACGGCTCAGCGCCAAGGAAATCGTCGGCAACAAGAAAAAGCTGACGCAGTGGCAGGACAGGTTTTGGGAGCATATGGTGAAGAAATACCCCGATCTGGAGCGCGGCGAGAGTGCCAGTGAAACCGGACGCGACCATATCCCACCGCGGGTATTCAAGGAAATGACTCGCCTGACCAAGCAGAAGACCAAGCTGGAAGAATTGCTTTCAGGCGTCAACGCGTTCAATGCCAAAGGAAAAGCAGCAGAAATCGGCGCTTTTTTGGACAAGTATATTCCTGCTGTGGAGCAGATGCACACGACACTAAAAAAGTACAATACGGCGTTCACGGTCACAACTGCCGAAAATAAAAAGCTGAAAAAGAAAACGGAGCAGTTGGAGCAGTCGCTGGACAAAGCTACACAGGAAAGCACCTTGAAAAAGCTGGCTGACGCCAAGCTGCATCGGGATTATGAGGATGCCGTCGCCGTGCTGGATCGTATTCCGAAGGAAGTGCTGGCGGCATATACGCACAGAACGGAGAAAGAGAGGGAGACCGCCTATGGTAGATGAATGGAGCGGTTTCGCCGCTTTGCTGGCAAATTTGATTGAAAAGTATGCCGTGGTTCTGAATCTTGACGCGCTGCCCAATCTCGTTATAGAGGAAGCCGTGTCTGAAAAAGATGATGCTGATAAGAATATTCACGAAAACGATATTGAACCCGTGAAAGCGGCATGATATAATCGTCATGAAATAAGTGTCCAAACCGCCATTGCAGGAGCAAAAGCTCCTGCAATGGCAGAAAACGAGGTGAAGTGACAATGGAACGCTGGGAGAATGAGCAGAACAATTCTGAAATGATGATTTATACCACAGAGGATGGCTTGACAAAGATCGAAACGACCTTCGATGGCGATACGGTTTGGCTGTCCATTGACCAGATGGCGGAGCTGTTTCAGCGTGACAAATCTACTATTTCCAGACATATCAAGAACATTTTCACTGAGGGCGAATTGAAGCGAGAAGCAGTTGTTGCAAATTTTGCAACAACTGCCGCTGACGGTAAGACTTATCAGGTGGATTACTATAATCTCGATGTCATCATTTCTGTCGGCTACCGTGTGAAATCTCAGCGCGGCGTGCAGTTTCGTATTTGGGCAACGGGGATTTTGAAGGAGTATATGCGAAAAGGATTTGCTCTGGATGATGAGCGCCTGAAAAATCTGGGTGGCGGTGGATACTTCAAGGAGCTGCTGGAGCGTATCCGCGATATCCGTGCTTCTGAAAAGGTGTTTTACCGTCAGGTGCTTGAAATCTACGCGACCAGTATTGACTATGATCCCAAGGCGGAAATCTCCGTTCAGTTTTTCAAGAAAGTCCAAAATAAAATTCATTATGCCATTCATGGGCAAACCGCGGCGGAGGTCATTTACACACGCGCCGATGCGGAGAAAGAATTTATGGGCTTGACCACCTTTGCGGGCAATCAGCCCACGCTGAAAGAGGCGGTAGTTGCCAAGAACTATCTGAACGAGAAAGAGCTTCGTGCTATGGGGCAGCTTGTGTCCGGATATCTGGATTTTGCGGAACGACAGGCGGAGCGGGAGCAGGCAATGACCATGCAGGACTGGTCGGAGCATCTTGATCGGATTCTGACCATGAGCGGAGAGCAGCTGCTGGTTGGCAACGGAAGCGTCAGCCATAAGCAGGCTATCGACAAAGCAACCGGCGAGTACAGAAAATACAAAGCCCGTACTCTCAGCGAAGTTGAGCGCGATTATCTGGATTCCATCAAGTTGTTGGAGCAGAAAACAGATAAAAAGTAGACTATGGCGGAGAAGATATGATGAAAAAAGGAAAGATAAAAGTCTATATCTATACTCGCGTGTCCACTGCTATACAGATTGACGGATACTCTCTGGATGCACAGAAATCCAGAATGAAAGCCTATGCCGAGTTCAATGGCTATGAGATCGTGGGTGAATACGAAGATGCAGGTAAATCCGGCAAGTCCATTGAAGGGCGCGTGGAGTTTAACCGCATGATGGAGGATATCAAGTCTGGTAAAGACGGCGTGTCCTATGTGCTGGTGTTCAAACTCTCGCGCTTCGGCAGAAATGCGGCAGATGTGCTGTCCACCTTGCAGGTGATGCAGGATTTCGGTGTCAATCTGATCTGCGTGGAGGATGGGATTGATTCCTCCAAGGACGCCGGAAAGCTGATGATCTCTGTTCTCTCCGCTGTGGCTGAAATTGAGCGTGAGAATATCCGTGTGCAGACGATGGAGGGCAGAATCCAGAAAGCCCGTGAAGGAAAATGGAACGGCGGCTTTGCGCCCTACGGCTATCAGCTGGAAAAAGGACAGCTGATCATCAACGAGGAAGAAGCTGCGGCAATCCGCGTGATTTTTGACCAGTATGTGCATACGGACACCGGCGCAAATGGTCTTGCAAAATACCTTGCAACCCACGGGATTCACAAAATTCAAAGGCAAAACGGAAAAAATCCCTTATTCGATGCAGCGTTGATCCGCAGGATTCTAAAAAATCCGGTATACTGCGGGAAAATCGCCTATGGCAGACGCCGGACGGAAAAGGTGCATGGCACCCGAAATGATTACCGGCTGGTGGAGCAGGACGATTATCTGCTGGTAGATGGTCTGCATGAGGGAATCGTTTCCGAAGAACTATGGCACGAGGCGCAGGTCAAGCTGCTGGCACAAGCGGAGAAATACGAACACGTCAACAGGGGCAAGGACACCAAAATTCATCTGCTGTCCGGTATTGTGAAATGCCCGGTCTGCGGCGTGGGAATGTACGGAAACAAAAGCATCAAGCACAAGGCGGACGGCTCAAAATACAAGGATTTCTATTACTACGGCTGCAAGCACCGCACGATGACGCACGGGCATAAATGCGACTTCAAGAAGCAGATCAACGAAGAACTGCTGGACAGCGCCGTGGCGGAGGTTATCGTCAAGCTGGTAAGCAATCCGAAGTTCGCCGCCATGATGCAGGAAAAGATCAGCATGAAGGTGGATACCTCTGCCATTGAGCAGGAGATCGCAGCGCATGAAAAGCAGCTTCGGCAGAGCTATTCCGTAAAGGCGCGGCTGATGGATGAGATTGATTCCCTCGACCCAGACGATAAGCACTACATGAAGCGCAAAGCAGACCTTGATGACCGGCTTTACAAGATGTATGATAAGATCGAGGATACAGAAAACCAGCTCGTTGCTGCCAGAGCCAAGAAGATGGCGATTGAGGCGGAAAAGCTGACGGGCGACAACATCTACAAGGTGCTGATTTTCTTTGATAAGCTCTATTCCATCATGGACGATCAGGAAAAGCGGCAGCTTATGGAATCGCTGCTTTCCGAAGTCCAGATTTATGAGGAACGGCAGCCCAACGGTCAGTGGCTCAAGTCCATCAAATTCAAGCTCCCAATCATTGCGGAGGATATGAGCTTGAGTTTGGACAACGATGCACATATTGAGACGGTAGTCTTGATGTCAAGAAAATAAAATCAAGTGCCAGAAAGCGGCGTATTTCCGGGCTTTTTCGGAAGTTGGGAATAGAAGCCTAACTCCTGAAAAAGCTCGGTTGTTTTATATGGAAACATATCTACTGCAAAATGTGTGTCAGGTTGTAACCTCGGATTAGATGTCACGATTTGAGGCAGTGGATTAGATGGCAAGGGAAAATTCGGTGAATCGCGATTTGTCAGAGCGTTATAGAGGATAAAATTATGTTTTTTGGATATTATCAATTTCACGAAAGTAATTATGCAATCCTTCATATGCAGAAGGGTGCCATTGCTTCGCAAGAGAAGCATATAAAGGGTATCCAATTTTAAGAGACAACAGGTATAAAATATATCTAATTTCCTGTTGTCTCAAATCAACGTATGAAGGGAATTAGAAAAATGAATAATCCATTTAAAAGAATGACCAAAAGAGAATGGGCACTTTGGTTCGTGTCTATTGCTATTGTTGTTATGTCCAATATTATGGCAGGAAGAGTAGATGCTTTGACACTTACTGCAACTTGTATTGGTGTAACTTCACTGATATTTGCCGCACAGGGAATGTATGGGCACCGATATTGATGACGATTTTCTGTATCCAGTATGCGATAATATCATACCGTTTTCGCTACTGGGGAGAGATGTTTACTTACTTATTTATGTCACTTCCGATGTCTGTTTGGTCGATTGTGACATGGCTGAAAAATGCGAGAAACAGTAGTGATGGAACAGTAGAAATACGAAAAATTACAAGAAAAGGAGCAGGAGTTCTTGTTCTTTGCAATGTGGCAGTGACAATTGCATTTTATATATTACTAAAAAAACTTAACACGCCGAATCTGATATTTAGTACCATTTCGGTAGTAACAAGTTTTTTTGCTGCATCACTCACTATGTTACGGTCTTCCTATTATGCTTTGGGATATGCATCGAATGACATCGTGCTGATTATCTTATGGATACTGGCATCAATTAAGGACCCGGGGTATATTCCAGTGGTTGTAAATTTCTTGATATTTTTTCTTAATGACATGTATGGATTCATATGTTGGAAGAAAAGAGAAACAGCACAGTGTTAAGACAATTCTGGTTTGTGGATGTAGAAAATACCCTCCAGGTATTCCCGGTAGATGCGCTTTACCACCTCTGCCTGTTCCGGATCGATGATGAGATTTCCATTTGCATCTTTGGTGTAGCCGAGGAAGTGATTGTGATTTACCTGTATCTGGCCATTCTGGTACCGAAACTGGAGCCCCAGCTTCACATTCTGGCTGAGGGATTATGATTCCTGCTGCGCAAGGGAAGCCATAATCGTAATCAGAACCTCACCCTTGGCATCCATTGTATTGATGGCTTCCTTTTCAAAGAAGACGGGAATGTTCTTATCCTTCAGCTGGCGGATGTATTTCAGGCAGTCCAGCGTGTTTCTGGCAAATCGGCTGATGGACTTGGTGATAATCATGTCGATGTTTTCGGTTTCGCAGTCGTCAATCATCCATTGCCTTTGTATTTGCGTTAGAGCTTGCCGCTGCAAGGATATCTGCGAAATGCCCAGAATCTTTGGCTGTCAGACCAAATGCAGTCAGTGCATCGGTTACGATATCCGATGTGGTGGCGAGGTCCTCACCAGATGCCGCAGCAAGGTTCATGATACCTTCGATACCATCCAGCATGTCGGAGGTTTTCCATCCGGCCATCGCCATGTAGTTCATAGCATCCGCAGCCTCGGATGCTGAGAACTTGGTTTTCGCACCCATCTCATGAGCCTTTGCACGGAGCTTATCGAAATCATCTCCGGTTGCACCAGACACGGCGGCTACCTGGCTCATAGAAGAATCAAAATCGGAGGCTGTTTTTACAGCAGCAACGCCAAGAGCTGTAACTGCAGCAGAGGCAGGAAGGAGCTTTTCGCCGGTGGAGGAAACTTTATCGCCTGCAGACTTCAGGCTTTCACCAGCAGTAGCAATCTTCTGCACAGCAGTGGCAGACTGATTTGCCTGCGCTTACAGCTTTTTGAGATATTCTTCCGTTTCGATGATCTCCCTCTGAAGAGCATCATATTTCAGGAGCTTTTCGACATCCTTAAGTTGTGACTGCGTATTCTTGATTTCTGAATTGACACCCTTTAAGGCTGTCTGAAGTTTGGTGGTATCGCCGCCGATCTCGATCGTGATACCCTTGATTCTACTTCCCGCCATAGCGCACCTCCTTTCCTGGATTTGGGCATAAGAAAAGCACCTACCATTTCTGATAGATGCTTTCTGAATTGCTATTCTGTTTTTTAAATCTATTTTTTGAATAGTTCTGAGTGCGTACCAAGCCTGTAAAGCATGAGTACTAAACGTTGTTCTGAATCTCATAAATGAGCAACCAGTCCGGTTCGATGTGACACTCATGCGTGCCTTTGTAGTTTCCTGTAAGGTCATGATCCCTGTATTTTGCTTCCAGCGTACCGCCATTCGCCAGAATATCGATTACCTCAAACAGCTTATCAAGATTTTTATTTTGCTTTTTGGCAAGCTTCAAATCTTTTTTAAACTGATTGGTAAACTGAATGTCGTATTTCATACGTCGAGAGCTGCCTTAAGCGCATCCATACTGGAATAACGCGGAGCAGAAGGATCCTTCATCATTTTTCTGCCATCCTCAATGGCAGCGGCTGTCGTATCATTCGGTACTTCCAGTTTTAATTCAAAAGGAATACCATGCTCACGGATAGCGGTTCTCAGGAACATATTTACAGCAGTTGTCATATTCAGACCAAGCTCATTGAAGATTTCCTCCGCCTGATCCTTGATTGCCTTCTCTGTACGAATATTTAAATTAGTTGTTGCCATACAGAACACCTCCATTCAAGTATAGTATACTCAAATGCGCGTCTAATGTCAATACACTGTCATTATATAAGGTGCATAAATTTGCTAAAATGCATCAAAATCCCTCTGCGTAGCGATCTGCGCATAGCCTTTGTACTCATCATTGCTGCTTTCTGCGTACATGTCGTTCACCATCCCAATCGTAAGAAGATCCAGATCCCGGCTGGAGATTCCGAGCTGTACGCAGCGAAGCAGAAACAAGGGTGTGGTCATCGGGCGGTCAGTTTCGTGAAGTTTTTTTTAGACTCCACATCCGTCTGGACATTCTATAGATTGAACAGGTGATCCGTACCGGGACAGCAGACATCGGAGAAAAGTATTTGGCTGTAATCCGTAAGGCTGCCAGTGATTACACAAGAGAAATCTTTCATAAGCTGAGAGAACGGGAATACAATCCGGAGCTGATGCGTTTATATGTAGTTGTTGGTGGTGGCTGCTGCATGATTCAGAACTTCGGGGAATATGACAAAGACAGAGTAACGATTGTGCGAGACATCTTCGACTTTGCGAATGGTTGTCAAGCGTTTTTGAAAATGTCCTAAAATAATTGAAGTATTAGCCCCGGCTTTTTGCTGGGGCTTGTTATATTGATGTGCTTCATTCCTCAGGCAATTTTTGTATCTT